>JBMOPR010000452.1:0-1877 GCA_049323075.1 Pseudomonadota bacterium | reverse complement strand
GGCCTCGCCAACAGCGAGGGCAATCACGGCGAGGACGTGAAGGAATATTATTTTTACCTGGATTCCACGCCCACCCACTCGTACATGAAATACCTGTACAAGTATCCGCAGGCGGCGTATCCCTACGACCAGCTGGTAAAGACCAACCGTAATCGCGGCAAGAACGAAGCCGAATACGAACTGCTCGACACCGGTGTCTTCAACGACAACCGCTATTTTGATGTGTTTGTGGAATATGCCAAGGCCGCGCCGGAAGATGTGCTGGTCCGCATCACCGTCTGCAATCGCGGACCGGCGGTGGCCAGTCTGCAGGTGCTGCCGACACTCTGGTTCCGCAACACCTGGTCGTGGGGCGATGGTGGCAGCAAGCCGGAACTGAAAGCACTGGCGAATGGCAACGTAGCGACCGTGCATGCCCACCACACCGATCCACTGTTCCAGGAATCCCTCGACGACCACTACCTGTATTGCGATGGCGATGCGCGGCTGCTGTTCACCGAAAATGAAACCAATCATGCGCGTCTGGCTGGCGGCAACAACGCATCGCCTTACGTGAAAGACGGCATCGGCCGTTGCCTGGTCAACGGTGAAGGGCAGGCCGTGAATCCGGCGGGGCAGGGCACCAAGGTGGCGGCACATTACAATGTGCAGGTGCCAGCCGGCGGCAGTGTCAGTTTACGGTTGCGCCTCACCCGGCGCGCGCCGGCCGACATCACCAATCCCTTCGCCGATTTCGACAACCTTTTCCGTCAGCGCCTGGATGAGGCCGATGCGTTCTACAGCGCCCTCACACCGCCGTCCGTGCACGAAGATCCGGATCGCGCGAATGTCTTGCGTCAGGCCCTGGCCGGCATGCTCTGGACCAAACAGTATTTTTATTACGATCTGGACAAGTGGCTGGAGCAGCACGGCGCTGCACCGAAGCTGCCACCGCAACAGCGCAAGCACGTGCGCAACAGTGACTGGTTCCACATGTTCAACGACGACATCATCTCGATGCCGGACAAATGGGAATATCCCTGGTATGCCGCCTGGGATCTGGCGTTCCATATTTTTCCGCTGGGCATGGTGGACCCGGATTTCGCCAAGCAGCAGCTCGATCTGATGCTGCGCAACGATTACCTGCATCCGAACGGCCAGTTGCCGGCGTACGAATGGAATTTTGGCGACGTCAATCCGCCGGTGCACGCCTGGTCCACCCTGCAGCTGTATTTGCTGGACAAGGCCCGCAATGGTGGCAAGGGCGATATCGAATTCCTGAAATACGCCTTCTCCAAGCTGCTGGTGAATTTCACCTGGTGGGTCAACCGCAAGGACCGCACCGGCGCCAATCTGTTCGAGGGCGGTTTCCTCGGGCTCGACAATATTGGCGTGTTCGACCGGTCCTCGCCGCTGCCCACCGGCGGTTATCTGGATCAGGCCGACGGCACGGCCTGGATGGTGTTCTTCAGCCAGAATATGCTGCGCATCGCAGTGGAGCTGGCGGTGCATGAACCGCTGTATGAAGAGTTCGTGGAAAAATTCTTCCAGCACACGTTGTTTATTGCCGGCGCGATGGATCGTGTCGGCAGCCATCAGGATGAAATGTGGGACGAGGAGGACGGCTTTTTCTACGACGTGCTGCGCCTGCCGGACGGCAGTGCAACCCGGCTGAAGGTGCGCTCCATGGTGGGCCTGCTGCCGCTGGCAGGGGTAGCGGTGTTCGAGGACGATATCCTGGCGAAATTTCCCCGCTTCCGCGAGCGGGCGCGGGCGTTTGGCCGCCGTCACCCGCAACTGGTAGCGAATGTGCACCTGCCGTCACTGCCGGGTGTTGCGGGCCGTCGGATGCTGTCGATCATGGACGAGAAGAAATTGCGCCGGGTGCTGGCGCGCAT
>JBMOPR010000451.1:0-1881 GCA_049323075.1 Pseudomonadota bacterium | reverse complement strand
AATACGGTGGTACCGGGCTCGGTCTCACCATCTGCCGCCAGCTGGTCAACGCCATGGGCGGGGAAATCACGGTGCACAGTGCGCCCGGCGCGGGCAGCGTATTTGCGTTCGAGCTGCCGTTCCAGACCCTGGCGGGACGCAGCACCCAGGGTTCCCGCAACCGGCGTGCACGCAGCAACGGCGAACAGATCCTGGTAGTGGATGACAACCCGGTGTGCTGGAAAATCGCAGAGAAGATCCTGCTCAACGCAGGCTACCGGGTGCTGGTGGCGGAATCGGGCCAGCAGGCGCTGGAACTGATCCGGAACAACCGCGCAGTCGATCTGATCCTGATGGACTGGGATCTGCCGGACATGAATGGTGTGGAAGCCAGCCGCGGTGTACGCGAAGTGCTGGGGGCACAACCCTGCCCGCCGATTGTGCTCGTCACCGCCTACGGCCAGGACGACGTACTCAAGGAAGCGGATTTTCAGCCGGCCGGCTTCCTGTCCAAACCCATCAACTCGGGCAGCCTGATCGACACGGTGGACAGTCTGCTGCGACGGGCCCGCGGTGCCACAGGTGGCCTGCCGCCGCTGGTTGCCAGCCTCGCCGTGGAAGTGGAGGCACGGGTGCCCCGCATCCTGCTGGTGGAAGACAACGAGATCAACCGTTTCCTGGCGCTGGAAAACCTCCAGGCGGTGGGTCTGACGGTGGACTGTGCGGAGAACGGTGTCGAGGCCCTGCGTTGCCTGGACCAGCAGCAGTACGACCTGGTGTTGATGGATCTGCAGATGCCCGTGATGGACGGGTTGGAATGTTGCCGCCTGATCCGGGCCAACCACACAGCCCAGCAATTGCCGGTGATCGCCATGACGGCCAACGCTTTTGCCCGCGAGCGTCAGCGCTGCGTGGAAGTGGGCATGAACGGCTTTGTCACCAAGCCTTTTGAGCCCGCCGATCTCTACCAGGCCATTGCCGACAATCTGGGACCGGCCTTCGCAGGTTGGAAGCGCCGTCTGGAGGGTGCGCGGCCGTCCAGCGCTGGCGAGCTGCCACAGGGTCTGCCCGGTATTCAGCTGGCATCTGCCCTGCAGCGTATTCACGGCAATCTGCCGGCCTATGCCCGTCTGGTGGAGGAGTACATCGACCAGTTCGGCCAGGCAGCGGAAGGGCTGGCGATTCTGGTTAGCCAGCAGGAATGGGCGTCCTGTTTCAGTCTGGCACACCGCCTGAAGGGCGTGGCGGGCAATCTGGGCTTCGCCCGTGTGAATGAACTGGCAACCCGGATCGAGGAGGCTTGTTCAGGGCTCGAGTCCAATGGGCAGGGGGATGTGCTCCGGCTGCCGCCGTTGATCGGCGCACTGGGGGACGCCACCCGCGAAGTGCTCGGCAGCGCTGAAATCCTGATCCAGCTGGCCCGCACCGCACAGGAGCCGCTACCGGAAATTGCACCGCTGGCCGGTGAGGAGATGCTGGAGTGGCTGCGCTCCGTGCGCGCGAAACTGGCGGTCAGCGAGGTGCTGGACGATCAGCAGATCCGCCAGCTGCGCCAGCGTCTCGCGGGGCTTCTGGCCGCGGAACAACTGGAAGAGCTGTGCCACGGCATCGAGAATTTCGATTACAGCGCCGCCGTGGCCCGCCTGGATCAGTTACTGTCGTCCCAGAATGCGCCTGTCGTCGCAAACCGGGCGGGTTGACATACGTCAACTCACCCTGTCCCGCATCATGGATAATTCCTCCCATACAGTGGTTTTCAGTCCATTCAGATTAGGAAGCGGGCATGTATCTGGTGAAAGGCGGGGCAACACGCCCCTCTCTGTGGGACAGCGAATTTATCCGGCAGCACGACGTGCCGGGGCCTCGCTATACGTCTTATCCCACCGCCCTGCAATTCCACGA
>JBMOPR010000450.1:6714-16942 GCA_049323075.1 Pseudomonadota bacterium | reverse complement strand
TCCTCTTCCGCCATCAGAGCCTTGAGCGCGTTCAGCTGGGAATCCTGCTGGCGCTGGCGCAGTTCGGTGATGTCATTGATGGACAGCAGCAGGTAGCGGGCTTCCGGCTGGGAGAAGAAATTGCCGGCGCGTTCGTCTTCCAGCAGGATGGAAATGCCATGGCAGGCATACCAGCGCTGGGAATAGCCGCCCATGTCGAAGGAAATTTCCAGGCTGGAAATTTTCGTGCCCTTGTCGCGCAGTGCCGTAAAGGGTTCGCCCAGCGCTTCTTGCAAGGTGACCACCGCTTCATCCATCGGCCGGCCCGGCGCCAGTTCCGTCGCCAGCGTGCGGAAACTCGGATTCACCAGGGCAATACGGTCTTCCTGGTCCAGTAGCACCATCGCCACTGGCGCGGAATTCACCACCGCTTCGATCATTTGTTTCTGATTGTTCACCCGTTGTTCCAGTTCATGCAGATCACTGGAATCGCGGTGCATGCCCAGATAATACAGCGTTTCACCCGTTTCACTCAGCACCGGTGCCACGGTGAGTTCCGCCAGGTACAGCGAATTGTCCTTGCGCCGGTTCACCAGCACGCCGGACCAGGGCTTTTTTTGCTGCAGGCGACTCCACAGGGCCTGATACACCAGTCTCGGTGTGGTGCCGTTCGACAGAATAGATTCGTTTTTGCCGACTACTTCATCGCAGCCGTAACCGGTGACAGTGCTGAAGGCGCGATTGGCATAAAGAATGTTGGCCTTCAGATCGGTGATGGAGATGGCCACCGGCGCATGTTCGACTGCCTGCAGGAATATTTCTGGCGTCAGGGTTGCCGAACCGATGATGACCGGCTCCTTGGAAAGGGCCACACCGATAGGTGCGGATTCGGCGACGGGCTCCTGCGGCGCGCGGGTTTCACTTTCGATCATGGATTCGGTGCGCTTGGCCTTCGTCATCGGACGGAACTCCTGGCTGTCTTGATTCTGGTGCAACTACTGCCACGTGCTTCTGATCGGATTTAGCAAATTGCATGCCGCGAACTGGTGCGGAAAGTACCTACGGTGTTTTTCCCGGGGAAGGAATGCGACAAACGCGCTTTGCCTGAATGATGCGATCTGTTGCAAAGGGCACAGCAGCCCCTGGCGGAGCGCATGGTTTGTTGGAAACGCGACAAACAATATCCGACCAAAATGATCTGGTATCGACCGATTCAGGGGAAGAACATTGAGCTGGATCAAGTCTGCAATCAAATCGCAGACCACCGCGATGGACCGCCAAACCGGTGGCATGCTTGATGCTAATTCCCTCCCGGGTGGACACACGAATTCATGTCAGTAAATGCCGTCGCTTCGCACGGTGTGACTCGAGGTTGAAAGCACCATGGATTATCTGATGCTGTTGATCGGTACTGTGCTCGTCAACAATGTGGTTTTGGTGCATTTCCTGGGACTGTGTCCATTTATGGGCGTGTCCACCAAACTGGGCACGGCGGTGGGCATGGGCGCTGCTACCACATTTGTCATGACGCTGGGTGCAGTCAGCAGCTGGTTGCTGGAGCACTTCGTCCTGCAGCCGCTGGGTATCGGCTTTCTGCGTATTCTGGCATTCATTCTGGTGATCGCTGGCGTGGTGCAATTCACCGAAGCCGTGATTCGCAAAGTCAGCCCGCCACTGTATCGCGCGCTGGGCATTTACCTTCCATTGATTACCACCAATTGCGCCGTGCTGGGTGTGCCACTGATCAGTGTGCGCGCCGGACAGAATCTGGTGCACAGCGCACTGTACGGATTTGGTTCCGCATTGGGTTTCGGATTGATTCTGATTATTTTTGCCGGAATGCGTGAACGCCTTGCACTGGCGCAGGTGCCCAAGGTGTTTGTCGGTGCGCCGGTAGCGTTTGTGACGGCGGGGCTGCTGGCGCTGACCTTTATGGGATTCGCTGGCCTGATCACGAATGGCTGAGCGGCAAGCGGGTGATGGTGGGACAAACAAAGGGCGGAACTCGGGAGGCATGTCATGTTGATCGCAACCTTGGTGATTTCGGGACTGGGCATTGGTCTGGGATTGATGCTGGGTGTGGCAGCACGCGCATTTGCGGTGGAAGAAAATCCGCTAACCAAACAGGTAGAGCAGCTGATGCCCGGCAGCCAGTGTGGCCAGTGTGGATTTCCCGGTTGCAGCGCAGCGGCCAGTGCTCTGGTGGACGGTTCGGCGCCGGTGACCTGCTGCCCGCCCGGTGGCCGTGCGTTGGCAGAAAAACTGGCGTCATTGCTGGGCGTAACGCTGGATGCAGCCGGCGCCATGGCGATGCCGATGGTGGCCGCGATTGAAGAAGCCACCTGCACCGGTTGCACGCGCTGTTATCGCGCCTGCCCCACGGATGCCATCGTCGGTGCCAATGGCCAGATCCATGTGGTGCTGCAGGCGGCTTGCACTGGCTGCGGAAATTGCGCTGAAGCCTGCCCCGAAGATTGTGTGAAGCTGCAGCCGGAATCCGTCACGCTGAACAACTGGCACTGGACCAAGCCGCAGGCGGCCTGAAGGAGTCACGATCATGTTCAATCTGTTGTCGCCGGTGCGCGGTGGCGTGCATCCTGCCGGTCACAAGGATCGCTCCTCGGCGCTCACCATCGCCACTGCGCCGTTGCCCGAACGTTTGTATTTGCCGCTGCGCCAGCACGCGGGCGCCGATGCGCTGCCGCTGGTGCGGGTGGGCGACAGGGTGCTGAAAGGCCAGCTGATCGCAGCGGCTGCATCGGAAGTGTCGGCGCCTGTGCATGCCTCCAGTTCCGGTCGCGTGGTGGCCATCGGGCCGGTGCCCGCGCCGCATCCGTCCGGCCTGACCGCCAACGGTATTGTGATCGAATGTGATGGCGATGATCGCTGGATCGATGTCGATCTTCCCGCCGATCCATATTCGCAAGAACCGATGATGCTGGCTGACCGCGTGGCGCAGGCGGGAATCGTCGGTCTGGGCGGTGCCATTTTTCCGGCGGCGGTAAAACTCAAACAGGGTGCGCGGCACGAAATCAAAACCGTGTTGCTCAACGGCAGCGAATGCGAACCCTATCTCACCACCGATGATCGCCTGATGCGCGAGCGGGCCGAGCAGATCGTCGACGGCGCGCGTCTGATCCAGCACATTCTGCGCGCATACCGCATCGTGATTGCCATCGAGGACAACAAGCCCGAAGCGATCGCCGCCATGCGCGCCGCCAGCGAACCCTACGGCGCGATTGAAGTGGAAGTGGTGCCCGCGCTGTACCCGATGGGATCGGCCAAACAGCTGATACAGGAAATCACCGGACGTGAAGTGCCGGCGGAAGGCCGCAGCACATCGGTGGGCGTGCTGGTGCATAACGTGGGCACCGTGTTTGCGATCCAGCAGGCGCTGCGTTTCGGAAGGCCACTGATTTCCCGTGTGGTGACCGTGGCCGGTGGCTGTGTGGCGCGGCCGCGCAATGTGGAAACGCGGGTGGGTGTGCCGGTGCAGAATCTGCTGGATTTCTGTGGAGGCCTCACCGAAGCGCCGGCGCAATTGCTGATGGGCGGGCCCATGATGGGCATGGTGTTGCCGAATGCACAGGCGCCCATCATCAAGGGTGCCACGGGTGTACTGGCGTTGAGCCGCCATGAAGTGCCCCGCGCCGACGCGTCACCCTGCATCCGCTGCGCCCGTTGTGTTGATGCCTGCCCGATGGGCTTGATGCCGCTGGAAATGGCGGCCCACGCCCGTGCCGACAGTTTTGAGGGCGCCGACGACTACGGCTTGAAGGATTGCATTCTGTGCGGTTCCTGCGCGTATGTGTGCCCGTCCCATATTCCGCTGGTGCACTACTTTCAGTACGCCCTGGGTGAACAGGATGCACGCCGCAGCGCCGAGAAGAAAAATGATTACACCCGCCAGTTGATGGAACAGCGACAATTGCGTCTGGAGCAGGAAGAAGCGGCCCGTGCTGCGGCGAAAGCGAAGAAACGCAAACCGGCAGCTACCACGACGGAGGAAGCGCCATGAGTTACCAGCCGGCGTCGGCACCCCACGCCCACGATCGTTCTTCCGTCAGCCGCATCATGCTGCATGTGTGTCTGGCACTCACACCCTGTACCGCGTTCGGCATCTACATGTTTGGCTGGCCTGCTCTGTTTCTGTGGATGATCACCTGTCTTGCGGCTGTAGCCACGGAGGCCGCGTGCCTGTACGCGGGAGGCCAGCCACTGCGGCGACTGCTCGACGGTTCCGCCTTGCTGACGGGCTGGCTGATTGCACTGTCGATTCCGCCCTGGGCGCCCTGGTGGATTGGCGCTGGCGGTGCGCTGTTTGCCATCAGCATCGGCAAGCATCTGTACGGTGGCATTGGCCAGAACCTGTTTAATCCGGCGATGCTGGCGCGGATCGCGCTGCTGATTGCGTTTCCCGTGCAGATGACCAGCTGGGCGTTGCCGTTGCCCTTCGGCAGTGAGCAGGCACCGGGATTTACGGAAGCGCTGGCAATTGTTTTTGGTGGAGCACCGGTGCCAGACAGTTTTACCGGCGCCACTGCGCTGGGCCATCTGCGCACATCGTTCACTTTGCATCAGGACGCGCGCGATGTGCTGGCGCAGGATTTTTCACTGATCGACGCGTTGGTGGGACACACGGCGGGCAGCCTGGGTGAAACGTCGGAGCTGCTGGTGCTGCTGGGTGGCCTGTGGTTGCTGGCGTTGCGTGTCATCAGCTGGGAAGTGCCGGTGGCCATGTTGCTGGGGGTGGCGCTGCCGTCGCTGGTGGCCAATCTGGTGACACCTGCGCATTACGCCGGTCCGCTGTTTCACCTGAGTTCCGGGGGCCTGCTGCTGGGGGCGCTGTTCATTGCGACCGATCCGGTGACGTCGCCGGCAGGGCGCACTGCGAAGCTGGTGTTCGGCGCCGGTTGCGGGCTGGTGGTCTTCATCATCCGCAACTGGGGCACGTTTCCCGAGGCCGTGGGATTTGCCGTGCTGTTCATGAATGCGCTCACGCCTTTGCTGGATCGTTACCTGCGCCCGCGTGTGTATGGCCGTATGCCCGGTGGCAAACCGCTGCAGGCCGCTTCGCCCACGGCGCGGGTGAAACAACCGGGCAAAACCTGACAAGGCGGACGACGCATCATGAGCGACACAATGAATTCAAACACTGTCACGGAATCGGGGATTGCCGAGCGGCTGGCCAGGCTGCGGGCACGGCTGGACTATCAGGGCATCATGCTGGGCGTGCTCTGCGCGGTGGTAACGCTGATGCTATTGCTGGGTGACCGCGGCACGCGCGACCTGATCGGCCAGCGCCAGATGGAAGACCGGCTGGCACTGCTGGCGCAGGTATTACCGCCAACGCTGTACGACAACAATCCGCTGCAGGATGCCGTCAGAATAGTGGATGCGGAATTTTCGGCGCAACCCGTTGACGTGTACCCGGCGCTGCGCAACGGTGAATTGCAGGGCGCCGCGTTTCAGCTGGGTACGGTGGGCTATGGTGGCGTGATCACCCTGATGCTGGGAGTGGACCGCAACGGTGTGATTCAGGGCGTGCGGGTGTTGAGTCACAAGGAAACACCGGGGCTGGCGGACAAGATCGAAAGGGACAAGGGTGACTGGATACTGTCGTTCGATGGCAAGTCGCTGTCGAATACTGGCCGACCGCAATGGGCTGTGCAGAAAGATGGTGGTGAATTCGACCAGTTCACCGGCGCCACTATCACGCCCCGCGCCATTGTCAATGGCGTGCACTCGGCACTGGAATTTTACGCCCGGCACGCTGCCGACATCGCAGCCGCAGCGCACGGCTCCGCAAGCAAACAGGGGAATCCGTCATGAGCGAGTCGTCTTTTCGTCAACACTTCATGCCCGGCCTGTGGGAAAACAATATCGCGCTGGTGCAGATGCTGGGGTTGTGTCCGGTGATGGCAGTTACCAGCACAGCTACCAACGGGTTGGGCATGGGTGTCGCTACTACCGCGGTGATCATCCTGTCGAACCTGCTGATTTCGCTATTGCGCAACACGATTCCTGCCGAGGTTCGCAATCCGGTGATGATTGCGTTGATTGCCGGCACGGTCACGCTGGTCGACATGGCCATGAACGCCTGGACCCACGAGCTCTATAAAGTGCTCGGATTGTTTATCGCCCTTATTGTGACCAACTGCGCAGTGCTGGGGCGCGCTGAAGCCTATGCGCTGAGGAACGGTCCGGTGGCCTCGATGCTGGATGGTTTGGGCATGGGGCTCGGTTTTACCTGGGCGCTGACGCTGCTGGGCGGGATTCGCGAGGTGCTGGGCAGCGGCACGCTGTTCGCGCACGCATCTTCATTGCTTGGGCCCGCTTTCCACTGGATGGAATTGCAGATTCTGCCGCCGGACACCGGTGTCCTGCTGGCCATACTGCCACCGGGTGGATTCATCGTGCTGGGACTGCTGATCGCGTCCAAACGCATGATTGACCAGCGCATTGCAGCGCGGCAGCAAGCGCCGAGCGGTCCGCTGGTAATGCTGCAGTCGTGATAACGCGGAAAATCCATCCTGCGGAGGAAGCCTTCATGAAAATTGGCGTGGTGTATGCGGGCCCGCAACAGTTGCAGCTCAACTGTAATCTGGATGACGGCGGCACGGTGGCGGACGCCATTGAGCGCTCGGGCATTCTGCGTTTCTGCCCGGACATCGACCTGAATGTGCAGAAAGTGGGCGTCTATGGAAAGTTCGTCAAACTCGACAGCGTCCTGAAGGACGGTGATCGCGTGGAAATATACCGCAAGATAACCCGTGTCGTTGATGACGAAGACGACGATGACGATTGATCCTGATGTGAGAGAGGGTGAACCATGAGCGAGATGAGCCTGAACCGTGAAACCGCATTGCGCATCGCCCTGGCCGCGCGGATCCTGCCCGGCGTGGGCGTAGGAAAACTGCTGGAAATCCTGCATCGCCGGATCAGTGGCGAGCTGAATGAGGAAAGCCTGCAGACCATTACCGTCACCGATCTGAAAACCGGATTCGGTAGCGCTGATGGCGAAGAAGATGGCGAGGACATCAGTATTGGCCTGCCGGAAATGAAGGAAGCCGTGCGCATTCTGTGGGGTGAGGCGTCCAATGAACAGCTGCCGCAGCCGGTCGCGCTGGACCACATTCCGCCCCGCTCGGTGCGTGTGGCTGTTGCATCCAATAGCGGAGAAAAACTGGACGGCCACTTTGGTTCCTGCATTCGCTTCCTGGTGTATCAGGTGAGTGTCGACGCAGTGCAGCTGGTGGATGTGCGGTCGGCGCTGGAAGCGGATTTCTCCGACGACAAGAATGCGTTTCGCGCCAACCTGATCCACGATTGCCAGGTGATGTATGTGGTCTCCATCGGTGGGCCGGCCGCCGCCAAGGTCGTGCGAGCGGGAATTTACCCGATCAAGGTAATCGAGGGTGGTATGGCGCGGGACGTGCTGGATAAACTGCGCGGTGTGATGGGCTCGGCGCCGCCGCCCTGGCTGGCCAAGCTGATCGGCGTGGGTGCAGAAGAGCGTGTGCGTTTCGAACGCAGCAGTGATAACGCGGCCTGAGTGCAACCATTTACGGAGTGACAGACATGAACAGCACACGACAACTGATTGCCGTGGCGGTGGACCGGTCGGGCAATGTGGCGTCCCATGCTGGCCGTGCTCACCGCTGGACCGTGTTCGACGCCTGGCCCAATGGCCAGCTGGAAGTTGCCTACAGCATCCAGCTGGCGGAACACGCCTGCCTGCATGAGTGGCATGTGAGCGATTTTCCCGAACGACATCCGCTGCATGCGGTGGATGTGGCCATTGCCGCCAGTGGTGGTGAAGGCGTGCAGCGCCGGCTGGGTGAGCGCAACACACGGCTGTTGACCACCGCGGAGCTGGACCCGGTTGTCGCAGTGAAGCAATACCTGATGGGACAACTGGCGCCCGGGCTGCCGCACGATGCCAATGGTTGTGGCGGTGAGGGGCACCAGCACGCAGTCCCTGCGCATTCATAATCCGTTCAGCAGATCTTGTTGCAGTCGAAAGCGCCGTTTTCTCTGAGCAAAAAAAATTGCCGGCCTGACTGAGTGTAGGCCGGCAATTTTTTGTCTGTAAGCGGTTGCTCCTGCGTCAGCGTTACACCGGCCCGCGCGCTTCTTTCTTCACCACGAAGGTGTGCGTCAACGCTTCATCAAAACCGGCGCTGCCAAATTTGGGTTTGAAGCCATGAACCGCGTTGTACATGGTGATGACTTTGTCCTCCGCTGACTGACCCTTGAAATCATCCTTGTCCAGTTTCATGTCTTCCATCAGCGTGTTCCACACCGCGCCTTCATCGTGGGGCAGCAGCAGGTAGTTGACGCCGTCCAGTTCAACCTGCAGGGGTTTTGACAGGTTTTCCACGTAGAACAGCGCCCGCAGCCCGCCGGCGAAGTCGTTGCGGTAGCGCTCGGCAAACAACGGCAGCAGAGCCAGATCCTGCAGGGCACCCACCATCAGCAGCAATTTGTCACGATCCACCAGCGCGATAGCCTGCTTGATGACCGCGCGCGGCGGTTTGCGCCGGCCCGAGGAATCGGCAACATCACCTTCCTCAAGCACCAGGTCACCGCGATAGGCGTACAGACCGGTTTTCGTGGTGGGTGCGTTGACGCTGACATTGCAGGTCAGGCCGTGGGATTCATAGGTTTTGATCAGCATGGGGTGTCAATCTCCGTATTGGAAAAATCAGTTATGCAACCTGCGCTGCCACCGGCACCGTGCCGGCCAGCAAGTCCGTCCAGTCCGCTTCCACTATCTGGATATTTTTGCGGGCGCAAAAGCGGGCTTCCTTGGCGTTGGGCTCGGGAATGAAGGCCCAGCCAGCATGATCTGCCGCGTCGTAGATCAGGTCGCTCATCACCATGCGTTCAGTGTCGCGATTGAAGCGCATGCCCAGGAACAGATAGCGCTTCTGCTGCCGGTATTGCTTGAGCCAGGCCGGAACGGCAAAGCCGCCCATCAGTTCGGTGATGTAATCGACGAAGTCGGCGTCGGACGCAACATAGCTCGGCTTCGGCAGCGGGCTGCCCATGGGTTTGAACAGCACTGGCAGATCCGGATTCACCTCATTCTGGGTGATGTGCCGATAGGCGCCGTCACGGAATTCATGCAGATCGAACCGGTAATGAGTGCCGGTAAGACGGGATGCACCCAGTACCAGGGTGTGATCGCGGTCCGCATACAGTTGTTGCAGCTGGGTGTCACGATTGCAATCGATCACGTACGGCAACCGGCGTGCCGCCAGCCATTGATGGAATTCCGAGGCCGACCAGGTACGTTCGCCGTAGGTGGTATTCAGGAACCGTTCCAGAAAACTGCGGCCTTTCTTGTTTTCCATGTGCATGGCGGCGCGCGGGAATTCATACATCAGACGCGGCGCCATGGGCTGGCCGCCGGTCATGGCCAGAATAAGATCCTGGCTTTCAGCGGGAATGGGCGTTCCACTCACGGTGTCGGTGACGCCACGCAAAACGCCGGGGCCCAGGTAAGGAATCACGGTGCCCTGGTCAAGGGCGGCAATGATGTCGGCAAAAGATGAAGGGTTCACCGGCTGTATCTCCTGTAGCGGATTTTTTTATGGACACGCTATGCAGAGCAAAATGCAAGCCACCGGAAACTCGCCATCCCGTCACGGCAACTGATTGAAATTAAACACACAAGGCGATCCGGCCGCTGCCGGACGTGCAGCAAACCGCTCTGGTCGTGTTGTCGACATTGCAACAAGCCAGCATGGGGATTGTGGGGGTTTGTTGGTTATGTCACGCCTGTGCAGCCTGTCATCAATCTGAATTATTTCTTTGTTTACAGCCGTTTGCGCTACAAAAACCGTTTTGGCACAAAGCCTGCTCCAGTACCGCTGCATAGCGCACTCACGCTTTACAGCCCACGACACAATCGTGGAATGACAACCTGGAGGAGACCTTCAACATGGCAATGCGTCAATGTGCAATTTACGGAAAAGGCGGGATCGGCAAATCCACCACTACTCAGAATCTGGTGGCGGCGCTGGCTGAACTCGGCAAGAAAGTGATGATTGTCGGCTGCGATCCCAAAGCGGATTCAACCCGTCTTATTCTGCACTCCAAAGCGCAGAACACCATCATGGAAATGGCGGCAGAAGCTGGCACCGTGGAAGACCTGGAGCTGGAAGACGTGTTGAAGACCGGATACGGCGGCATCAAGTGCGTTGAGTCCGGCGGTCCCGAACCTGGCGTGGGCTGCGCCGGT
>JBMOPR010000450.1:0-6704 GCA_049323075.1 Pseudomonadota bacterium | reverse complement strand
TTCTATGACGTACTGGGCGACGTGGTGTGCGGCGGTTTCGCCATGCCGATCCGCGAAAACAAGGCACAGGAAATCTACATCGTGGTGTCCGGTGAAATGATGGCCATGTACGCGGCCAACAACATCACCAAGGGCATCGTGAAGTACGCCAACTCCGGCGGCGTGCGTCTGGCTGGCCTGATCTGCAACAGCCGCAACACCGATCGCGAAGATGAACTCATCATTGCCCTGGCCGACAAGCTGGGTACCCAGATGATTCATTTCGTTCCGCGCGACAACGTCGTACAGCGCGCCGAAATCCGTCGCATGACCGTTATCGAATACGATCCGAAAGCCAAACAGGCCGATGAATACCGCAGCCTGGCACGCAAGATCGTGGATAACAAAAAGCTGGTTATCCCCACACCGGTAACCATGGACGAGCTGGAAGCGCTGCTGATGGAATTCGGCATCATGGACGAAGAAGATCTGAGCGTTGTAGGTAAAACGGCTGCAGAAGAAGCGGTCGCTTGATCCTGAGGTAAGAAGAATCCACCGGATGGCAGGAAGCAGGCAGTCGTCATCCGGCGGCTTCTGCAGGCCGGGGCAGGCAGATTGGCCCTGCCGGAAGTGCTCGCAAGAGTGCGACCGTTACCCGCAAATGTACAAATTCAGGAGACATGATTATGTCTGGCATGACACGCGAAGAGGTGGAAAGCCTCATTCAGGAAGTTCTGGAAGTCTATCCGGAAAAAGCCAAGAAAGACCGGGCGAAGCACTTGTCGCCCAACGACACCAGTCTTGAGCAATCGAAGAAGTGCATCACATCGAACAAGAAATCCCTGCCCGGTGTGATGACCATCCGCGGTTGCGCCTACGCTGGTTCCAAGGGTGTGGTGTGGGGCCCGGTGAAGGACATGATCCACATTTCCCACGGTCCGGTGGGCTGTGGTCAGTACTCCCGCGCCGGCCGTCGCAACTATTACATCGGCACCACTGGCGTCAACGCCTTCGTCACCATGAACTTTACCTCGGATTTCCAGGAGAAGGACATCGTGTTCGGCGGCGACAAGAAGCTGGCCAAGCTGATCGACGAAATTGAAACCCTGTTCCCGCTCAACAAGGGCATCACCATTCAGTCGGAATGTCCCATCGGCCTGATCGGCGACGACATTGAAGCGGTGGCCAAGAAAAAAGGCGCCGAGCACAACAAGACCGTGGTACCGGTACGTTGCGAAGGTTTCCGCGGCGTGTCGCAGTCGCTGGGCCACCACATCGCCAATGACACCGTGCGCGACTGGGTGCTGAGCGCCCGTGACGAAGACACCAGCTTCCCGCAAACCGCCTATGACGTGGCCATCATCGGTGACTACAACATCGGTGGCGACGCCTGGTCTTCCCGCATCCTGCTGGAAGAAATGGGCCTGCGTGTAGTAGCCCAGTGGTCCGGCGACGGCACCATTGCGGAAATGGAGCTGACACCCAAGGTGAAACTGAACCTGGTGCACTGCTACCGTTCCATGAACTACATCTCCCGCCACATGGAAGAGAAGTACGGCATCCCCTGGATGGAGTACAACTTCTTCGGCCCCACCAAAACCGTGGAATCCCTGCGCAAGATCGCCGCGTTCTTCGACGAAAGCATCCAGCAGAAATGCGAGGAAGTGATCGCCAAGTACAAGGTGGAATGGGATGCGGTGATTGCCCGCTTCCGTCCGCGCCTGGAAGGCAAGCGCGTCATGCTGTATGTGGGCGGCCTGCGTCCCCGCCACGTGATCGGCGCGTATGAAGACCTGGGCATGGAAGTGGTGGGCACTGGCTACGAGTTCGGCCACAACGACGACTATGACCGTACCCTGAAAGAAATGGGCGACGCCACGCTGCTGTACGATGACGTCACCGGTTACGAATTCGAAGAGTTCGTGAAGAAAATAAAACCCGACCTGATCGGTTCCGGCATCAAGGAAAAATACATCTTCCAGAAAATGGGCATCCCATTCCGGCAGATGCACTCCTGGGATTATTCGGGCCCTTACCACGGCTTTGACGGCTTCGCTATCTTCGCCCGTGACATGGACATGACCCTGAACAATCCGTGCTGGAACAAACTGGCTGCGCCCTGGCAGAAGAAAGAAGCCGTGGTGGAGAAAGTGGCGGCCAGCGCCTGACTGAAAAGCGTAACGGGAACAATTTTCTAAACCATCTTCCGGTTTGCGGTGCCAGCAGAATGCAGTCGCTGGCACTGCCCGCCGGAACCCCATGGCCGTCTGTCCACAGATGAGTGGCGCGGCAGGAGAAGGCATATGAGTCAGCAAGTCGACAATATCAAACCCAGTTATCCCCTGTTTCGCGATGACGAATATCGCGACATGCTTGCCCGCAAGCGTGATGACTTCGAGGAAAAGCATCCGCAGGACAAGATTGACGAAACCTTCCTGTGGACCACCACCAAGGAATACCAGGAACTGAACTTTCAGCGCGAAGCGCTCACCGTCAACCCGGCCAAGGCGTGTCAGCCCCTGGGCGCGGTACTGTGTGCGCTGGGCTTCGAAAATACCATGCCCTACGTGCACGGTTCGCAGGGCTGTGTGGCCTATTTCCGAACCTACTTCAACCGCCATTTCAAGGAGCCGATCGCCTGCGTGTCCGACTCCATGACGGAAGATGCGGCGGTGTTTGGTGGCCAGCAGAACATGAAGGACGGTCTGCAGAACTGCAAGGCCACCTACAAGCCGGACATGATTGCGGTCTCCACCACCTGCATGGCGGAAGTCATCGGTGATGACCTGAACGCGTTCATCAACAACTCCAAGAAGGAAGGCTTCGTGCCGCAGGAGTATCCGGTACCGTTCGCGCACACGCCGAGCTTTGTCGGCAGCCATGTCACCGGCTGGGACAACATGTTCGAAGGCATCGCCCGCTACTTCACCCTGAATTTCATGGAAGACAAGGTGCCCGGCAGCAATGGCAAGATCAACATCGTGCCAGGCTTCGAAACCTATCTGGGCAACTTCCGCGTGATCAAGCGCATGCTGAAGGAAATGGACGTTGACTACACCCTGCTGTCCGATCCGGAAGAAGTACTGGATACCCCGGCGGACGGTCACTTCCGCATGTATGCCGGTGGCACCACACAGCATGAAATGAAGGATGCGCCCAACGCGTTCAACACGTTCCTGCTGCAGCCCTGGCATCTGGAAAAAACCAAGAAGTTCGTGGAAAACACCTGGAAGCACGAAGTACCCAAGCTGAACATTCCGATGGGTCTGGACTGGACCGACGAATTCCTGATGAAAGTCAGCGAAGTCACCGGCCAGCCGATTCCCGACAGCCTGGCGAAGGAACGTGGCCGTCTGGTGGACATGATGACCGATTCGCACACCTGGCTGCACGGCAAGAAATTCGCGCTGTGGGGTGATCCGGATTTCGTGCTGGGCATGGTGAAATTCCTGCTGGAAGTGGGGTCCGAGCCGGTTCACATCGTTTGCAACAACGCCAACAAGCGCTGGAAGAAGGCGTGTGAAGCGATTCTGGAAGCCTCGCCGTACGGCAAGAACTGCACCGTGCACATCGGCAAGGATCTGTGGCACATGCGCTCGCTGGTGTTCACTGAGAAGCCGGATTTCATGATCGGCAACTCTTACGGCAAATTCATCCAGCGCGACACGCTGTACAAGGGCAAGGAGTTCGAGGTGCCGCTGATCCGCATCGGCTTCCCGATCTTTGACCGTCACCACCTGCACCGTCACACCACCATGGGTTACGAAGGCGCCATGCACATGCTGACCACCCTGGTGAATGCCGTGCTGGAGCGTCTGGACGAAGAAACCCGTGGCATGCAAACCACTGACTACAACTACGACCTGATTCGCTGATTGCGGTTGGATCGATTGTTTGTAGTGACAAAACAGTCGGGATGGATTTTCCATCCCGGCTTCTTCCCGACAGTGGAGTCCATGTATGCCCAGCGTAATGATCCGTCGCAACAGTAACGGCCAGTTGACCCTGTACGTCGCCAAACGCGATCTGGAAGAAAATATTGTTTCCATCGAATTCGATTCCCCGGAGCGCTGGGGCGGTGAAGTGGTGCTGGCGGACGGTTCGTCCTACCACATCGACCCCATCGCGCCGCCGCATTTGCCGGTGACCGTGCGCGCCAAGCGGGCGGGCGGAGCCGACTGACCATGGCCGCGCCGCTGGAGGACGATATCGCGCTGCGAATCGGACTGGCTGCGCGCGTATTGCCGGGTGCGGACGCGCGCAATCTGTTGCGCATGCTGATCCGCATTCTGGGCGAACCCATTAATCACGCGCGCTTGCAGCGGTTGCGGGCGGCGCCGTTGCGGGCTGCCATTGGCAAACAGTTTCGTGCCGTGAACGCGGAGCAATTCCAGCAGGCATTTGAGCTGCTGAAAGGGCAGGGCGTGCAGCGGGTGACCGTGCCCGGGCCGGTGATTGAAACCGGCGTTTACTGTGAACTGTCCGGGTCGGTGCGGGTGGCCTGCGCGTCGGGTAGCGGCGAACGCATCGACGGTCATTTCGGCAATTGTCCGCGCTTTCTGATTTACCAGGTGGCGCCGGATTACATTCGGTTAATCGATATCCGCGAACCGGCGCCGACGCAGCACAGCAACAGCCAGGATGCCGATCGCAACCAGCAGCGCGCCGCGCTGATTCAGGATTGCGCGGTGCTTTACACGCTTTCCATCGGCGGACCGGCGGCGGCCAAGGCGGTGCGTGCTGGCCTGCATCCGGTGAAACTGGCAGAAGCCGTGCCTGCCCGTGATGAATTGTTGCGGCTGCAGGCCGTGCTGGCACGCGACAATCCGCCGCCCTGGCTGGTGAAGGCGATGGGCGCGCAACCGCGACCGCGTCCGCTGGCGGCAGAGTGAAACGGGCGCTGTTGTGTGAAAGAAAATGTAAGTGGAGGAAACAACATGATTGCAGCAGAAGAACTGGATGCGGTGGTGCAGACCGTGGAGCAAAGCGGTTTGTCGGAAGCGGTGCTGACGCAGTTGCGGCAACAGTTTCCGGGCAAACATTTCACCTGGTGCATGGATGACGACATCAATAACGGCAGGCCGGTGGCGTCCCGCGAACATTTTGCTGTGTATCTGGTTAATTCCAGCGATCACTGTTCCGTGCTCACGCAGGACATGGGCAGTGCCTCGGGCTACGTTCTGGCGGAAATCATTGCGGACTGATGGGCTTGCACAGGATTTCGGCCAGAACCGATCAGACAGGATTTTTTCATGGACAGCAGCAAGAATTCTTCCGGTAGCGATCCCACCGATACCGAGTTTGTCGATGCCGCCAGTGACATGACGCCGATGGCGGATTGCCGTGTCTGCCGTTACCGGCAGAATGCGTTGCTGGCGGGACGTTGTGCGCCGGGCGATGCCTGCGTCGTAGTCGACAGCGGGCGCCAGATCGACCGCTTCTTTCGTGCCAATCCATTTCTGGCAATGAACTATCTGGCCGATCCCTTTTGGGAGCGGCGTGCAATAGCCGTGCGCTATTCGCCGGTGGAAACGCTGGCGCAGCTGATCAGCGATCCCGATGAGGCAGTGCGGCGCGCGGTGGCATACCGGTTGCCACGGGAACAGTTGACGGCGCTGATGAACGACGAGGACCGCGAAGTACGCATTACGGTGGCGGACCGTCTGCCGCTGGAAAAACTCGAATTGATGGCAAACGATCCTGATTACCTGGTGCGGGCGTATGTGGCGCAGCGCTTGCCGGTGGGGCGGTTATTCCGGCTGATCCGCGATCCGGACCGCCAGGTGCGCAAGACGGTGGCCAAACGTCTGCCAACAGAAAGTCTCGGCCTGATGTGTGGGGATTCCGAGCCGGAAGTGCGTCGCATCCTGGCCTCACGTCTGCAGGGTGACGACGTGGTGGAACTGCTGTTCGATGCGGACTGGACCGTGCGTCTGGCTGCAGTGGAAAACGCGCCGCTGGACGTGCTGGCGGGTATCCGCAACGAAGCGGACCCGGAAGTGCTCAATGCCATTGCCCTGCGTTTGCAGGGGGAAGAGCCTTCTGTCGGTTCGGCGCCCGAATGAATTGTCGCAAAGGTGCGATCGCTTTCGCGGTGTGAATCGGCTTTTGTCGGGTTTGTGACAGTAGCTGTCAAGCGGCCACCCCAAAAAAGCCGCGCCAGCACGGGCTGGCGGCGTATTGCATGGCTGGAATGCGCTTTGCAATGACCCGTTTGCAACGTTCCAACTGGAATTGCTTTGGTTATTCATGCACACGCACCGGGATAGGTAGACCGATAGGAGTCACAGATGAAAGCAAACGAAATTGCCGAACTGCTCGACGAACCGGCCTGCAGTCACAACAAGAAGGAAAAATCCGGTTGCTCGAAACCCAAGCCCGGTGCCACTGACGGCGGCTGTGCCTTTGACGGCGCGCAGATTGCGTTGCTGCCGATTGCCGATGTTGCCCATATCGTGCACGGCCCCATCGCCTGTGCCGGCAGTTCCTGGGATAACCGCGGCACCCGCTCCAGCGGTCCGGAATTGTACCGTATCGGCATGACCACGGATCTGACGGAACAGGACATCATCATGGGACGCGCGGAAAAGCGTCTGTTCCATGCCATCAAGCAGGCGGTGGAAGATTACGCGCCGCCGGCGATCTTTGTTTACAACACCTGTGTACCCGCGCTGATTGGCGATGACATCGACGCCATCTGCAAATCCGCCACCGAGCGCTGGAAC
>JBMOPR010000449.1:0-1903 GCA_049323075.1 Pseudomonadota bacterium | reverse complement strand
CGCGGCAAGGATCTGAACGGCGCCACCCTCAATGCCTACCGGCGCCCGGGCAAGGGCTGGTTCGACCGCCTGGTGCACCAGCTCGACGTGCGCTCCACCCGCTTCATGTACACCCGCATGGTGGGACGCAGCACGGCCAGCACCATGGGCGTGGATTCCAGCCGTACCGACGTGCTGGATTTTGCCGCCGTCATGGCCCCGGCCGGGCTGGGCTTCGGTGCCCTGTCCCTGCTGCGCAAGCTGCCGGGCGGGCGCGATTTCATCGACAACTACTGCATTCGTGAGATCGAGCGCCAGCTGGCCAGCGAAGGGCCGGCGGAATACCGCACCAACGAAAAGGAATACAAGGCCGGCGCCGCCTGAGACATTAAAGCCGCTCTGGCCGGTAATCCCTGGCAAAAATGCACGGAAGCAATGCACTGAAGAAAATGTGCTTTGATTGGGCTAGTATTTGCGCGCTGCCGCCAACCAGGCGCGCAAATGCAGTCCATTCATTCCAATGCATGTATTCCAATGCATGTATTTTCAAGGAGAGCTCCATGAAAAAGGTTTTTGCCGTGACATTCGTATCCCTGCTGGCGGCCACCCCCGTGCTGGCCGAGTGGAACCCGGTGAAAGACACCGCCAACCAGGTCAAGGGCAGTGCCACCCAGCAGGCGCAGCAGACCAAGGATGCCCAGGTGAAGAATGCCACCGCCGGCGCCCAGTCGGTGCAGGACCAGGCCACCCTGGCGGGCAAGCGCAAGGTGCTGGGCAAATCCGCCGAAGGCAAGACCGATGCCGAAGTGAACAAGCTGTATGAAGAAAAAGTGAACCACGGCAAGGCCGTTTCCGAGCAGGCCAAATCCGCCGCCACGGGCGCCCAGGCCGGCCATGGCACCGACGTAAAAGCCGTCGCCACCCAGAAGGCTCAGGATGTCACCAACCAGAAAACCCAGGAAGCCACCAGCAAGGGCTTCGAGAAGCTGAACAAGTCGCTGGGCCAGTAAACTCTCCGCACCGAAGCGCCGGGATTGTCCTCCGGCGCTTCCACTCAACTCCCCTGTCCGCCCCTGCCACGAAATGCCGCCGGTGTTTTGCCTGCCCAGCGCTGAAATGCGTGGATGAAGGCCGCCGATTCCGCATACCCCAGTTTCATCGCAATCGATTCCACCGGCAGAGCGGTTTCCTGCAGCAGCTGGCGTGCCTTGTCGAAACGCACCTGGTCCAGCAGTTTGCGGAAGCTGGTGTTTTCCTCGCTCAAGCGGCGGCGGAAGCTGCGCTCGGGCATGCCGAAGGTGGCCGCCACTTCCTGCACCGCGGGAAAGGTTTCACTGAACAGCTGCAGATAATCATTCACCTGCTGGCCGAGATTTTCCGCGGCGTTGGCCCGCTGCAGGATCAGGCTGTCGCACTGTTTCTGGTACAGTGCCTGCGCCATTTTATTCGCAGAGGGAAATGGCAGCGCCAGGTACTCGCTCGGCAACACCGCGCAGGTTTCGCTGCCGCCGAATTCCACCGGGCACTGAAAGCGGTCTTCATAGGGGCGTACGTCGCGCGGTTTGGGATAGGGCAGGCTGATGCGCAGCAACTGCAGGTTCAGGCCCACGCTATTTTGCAGGTCGCGCACCAGCTGATAGGTGCCGGAAGCGTCGCGGTCGATCAGGAAGCGCCGGCACTCCGGTGGCAGCACCGACGGCCGGATGCACAGGCAGGATTCCTTTTCCCCCACGTCCAGCCGTATTTCGCCGAACAGGTAGGTCAGCTGCTGGTAGCGCACGCCCAGCTGAAACGCATCCCACACATTGCGGCAGCTCATCAGCAGCATGATGAAGGGGCCGTAGCCTGCCAGACTCATGGCCGTGCCGATCTTCAGGCCCGCCAGTTCGTCCTGCACGCGGGGAATGATGTCGGCGTAAATGCG
>JBMOPR010000448.1:0-1907 GCA_049323075.1 Pseudomonadota bacterium | reverse complement strand
CCAAAGCCGCCGCCGCGAAACAGGCAGCGAAGAAGGAAGCGCCTGCGACCACGACATCAGCAACCACAGCGCCAGCGGCAACAAGTGGAGCCGCACCGGTAGCCCCCGCTGTAGCCGATGCAGCACCGGTGGCCGATGAACTGGCCAAACTGCAAACCGCTGCTGCTTCGACTTTGAAGCGCTACAAGGATGCGCAAAAGGCGCTGGAAACGGCCGAAAGAAGCGGCTCGGAGCATATCGACGCCCTGCGCGCCAAAGTCGAACAGCTGAAAACCAAGGCTGACGCCGCAAAAGATGCATTCATCGCCGCGAAAGCCGCAGAAAAATCCGCACCGGACTCCAGCGTGGCAGAAGCAGCCGCCGCTCCATCCCCCAGCGATGATCCGATGGAGGCACTGAAGCAATCCTCCGCTGCCGATTTCAACGCCTACAAGGAAGCGGAAGCCGCACTGGCCGCCGCCGAAGCAGCCGGTAATGGTGCCGAGGCGGAAACATTGCGCGCCCGTGTGACGGAACTGAAAGCGCGGTCCGACGCGTCGAAAGCGGCGATGAAAGAAGCCCGCGCCAGACAGAAAGAAGACATCCAGGCCAAAAATGCCGGCCACGACCCGCTGAAAGCCGCCAAACTGGAAGTCGCCAAAACCGGCGTGCTGCTGAAAAAAGCGCGCAAGGCACTGGAAGCGGCCCAGGCCAGTGGCGAAGGTGACATTGCTGCATTGACAGCGGCCGCACAGGAAGCCGAAGCGGCCGCCGCCAGCGCCGAAGACGCCGTGAAAAAACTGGAAGGGGTGGAGTAAAACATGGCGCTGCTGAACGTAACTTCCCCCCATGTGCACAAACCCGGCAACACCGGCGCGTTCATGCGCGAAGTGATCTACGCCACCGTGCCCGGCGTCGCTATCATGACGTACTTTTTCGGCTGGGCCACGCTGATCAATATCGCGCTGGCCTGCGCCATTGCGGTGGGCTGCGAAGCGGCGGTGCTGAAACTGCGCCACAAGCCGATTGCGTTTTACCTGCGCGACTACAGCGCGGTGGTCACTGCCCTGCTGCTGGCCATTGCGATTCCGCCCACGGCGCCCTGGTGGCTGACACTGGTGGGAACCGCCTTTGCCATCGTCGTCGCGAAACATCTGTACGGCGGCCTGGGCATGAATCCGTTCAACCCGGCGATGATCGGCTACGTTCTGCTGCTGATTTCCTTTCCGAAGGACATGACCACCTGGCTGCCGGCGGCAGGTGTGCAGGAAAGCGTTGCCGCTCTGAATCCCGTCCAGTCGTTGCAGATGATTTTCACCGGCCACATCAGCGGCGTGGATGCGTTCAGCGGCGCCACGCCCCTCGACACATTCAAAACCTACGCCGGGCAGCCGTCCGTGCTGGACGCCAACCCGATCCTCAACGGCGCGATGGCCGGCTATGGCTGGGAATGGGTGAATGTCGCGTTCCTGCTGGGCGGGATCTACCTGATCTGGCGCAAAATCATCACCTGGCACATTCCCGTCGGCATGCTGGCGGGGATTTTCTTCCTGTCCGGCTTTTTCAACACCGCCGTTGACGCCGACAATTACGCCAGCATCCTGTTCCACCTGTTCAGCGGCGGCACGATGCTGGGGGCGTTTTTCATCGCCACCGACCCCGTGACCGCCGCCACCAGCAACAAGGGCAAGATTATTTATGGCGTGCTGATCGGCGTACTGGTGTATGTGATCCGCACCTGGGGTGGCTACCCGGACGCGGTGGCATTCAGCGTGCTGCTGATGAACCTGGCGGCGCCCACCATCGACTACTACACCCAGCCCCGCACCTACGGCCACAAAAAGCCCAACAAGGGCCTGGCCAAACCGGATTGAGGAATCAGACGACATGATCGGCCAATCCGTTTCCCGCAACAGCATCATCCTGGG
>JBMOPR010000447.1:14148-17044 GCA_049323075.1 Pseudomonadota bacterium | reverse complement strand
ATGCTGCGCGATGAAATCCACATCGATCCGGTTCTGTTCGCACAGCGCTTTCGCC
This sequence comes from Pseudomonadota bacterium, assembly GCA_049323075.1. Lineage (GTDB taxonomy): Bacteria > Pseudomonadota > Gammaproteobacteria > Pseudomonadales > Ketobacteraceae > Ch67. The sequence goes on along the minus strand of JBMOPR010000447.1, from coordinate 16,989 downwards.
ATGCCCTTCAGCAACGCCAGATCGCCGTTGATGACCGGCTGCACATAGTCGCTGGCAATCCACGAGCCACCACTGAGCATGGACGTGACGCTTTTCGGCACGGCGAAGCGCACCAGACCAGGTTCTTTCGCGGGGTTGATCACGATCACATCGCCGCCCCGCTCCCGGCAGTTTTTCAGCTGGTGCATCAAGCGCGGATGGTTGGACGAGGGATTGGCGCCGATCACAAAGATCAGATCCGCGTGGGTGACATCTTCCAGCGTCACCGTGGCGGTGCCGGTGCCGATGGCGTTGTATAAACCAATGCCCGTGGCCTGATGGCAGTAGTACGAGCAATTGTTGACGTTGTTTGTGCCGTACAGACGCGCCAGCAGTTGCAGCACGAAGCCCGCTTCGTTGGATGAACGGCCCGAGGCGTAGAAAAAACTGCGGTCGGGTGTTGTGGCAGCAAAGCGTTCAGCCATCAGATCGAATGCGGCGTCCCAGCTGATCGGGTGATAGCGGTTGTCGCTGGGGGGTTTGTAGAGTGGCGTGTTGAGCCGGCCCAGGTGTTCCAGCTCGCGGTCGCTTAACTGCGAGAAGTCAGCAATCGGGTGTTGCGCAAAAAGATCGGCGGGAATGGCGGGCTGAATGTCGGTGGACTGGGCCTGTACGCTCTTGTTGCAGACGGCGGGAAATTCCCCCAGCTCATTGGTCATACCACCACGCTGGCCGCCCATACCCAGCCCGCACGCTTTGCAGGCGTTATGGCTGGTCAGGGCTTTGGCCGCATTGCGCAGCCCCAGCTGCCGCAGCGTACTGAGGGTATAGAGCAGCTTTTTCGGTCCACCGCCAACAATAGGGGAGTGGGACATGGGCCATTCCTGGAGAGCGTGATAATCGCGACAGTAGCGGAGATGGCGAGGAAAGGGAAATACGTTGAATGGCGTATTGGTGCTGCTGTACTGGCAGATTGGACGCGACATCAGCCGCTTGGGTAAACGTAAGCGCCTTGTCGAGATGTACCTCGACATCCGCGTGCGGGCTGGATAGTTATACAGGCATGGTGCCACCTCTGCGCCTGCGTGAAAACTTCATATCTTGCGTAGCCATCCGACTACTTGATAATAAAAAGCTCCGACTCTGGCGGTCCTGCCAAAAAAGCAGCCATTGCATTCATCGATCCGGCTTCCCTCATTTTCTGGGCATACACATCGTGCAGTTCCTTGCTCTGCCATTTCTCCGACAACACCACCTTGGTTGGATGGTCTGCACTCAAATAGACCTCAACCCCTTCGCATCCCTCCGCCGCTGCGATCCGCGCTTTTGCGCCCTGCATGATCTCGACGAATGCATCGACCTTGTCTGCTTTAACCGTAAACTGCACAACCAGTTGAACACTCATTTTTATTTCCTGCGCGATTCTCGCCCATTGATGACCTGAACGATGGTACGTAACCGGCTCGGGCATTTCCACAAACCGGTTGTTGGCAGCAGCCGACTATTGCCAGCACAGACAACATCAAGAGCGACCACAGAACAATCCAAATGTGTGATACGATTTTTCCTGGCAAAACAAGTACCCCGTCCGCAGCCGAAAGGGAATCCAGCAACAATGAAGTCCCCGCAACACAACATTCCCACCAACATCATCACCGGCTTTCTGGGCACCGGCAAAACCACATCGATCCTGCATCTGCTCAGGCAAAACACCGGCGGCGAAAAGTGGGCGGTGCTGGTGAACGAATTCGGCGAGGTGGGCATCGACGGCGCGCTGCTGGCGCCCGATGCCTTTGCGGTAAAGGAAGTGCCCGGCGGCTGCATGTGCTGCGCCGCGGGCCTGCCCACAAAGATCGCGCTGAATAAACTGATCGTGGAAGCGCGTCCCCAGCGCATTCTGATCGAGCCCACGGGGCTGGCCCATCCCACCAATATCATCGCCATGCTGGAGAGCGACGACTTCAGCGATGTGCTGGATCTGCGCGCCACGCTGACGCTGATTGATCCGCGCGTGCTGACAGATGCCCGCTATACCGCCAATGAGAATTTCATTGGGCAGGTGCAGGCGGCCGATGTGCTGGTAGCCACTAAAACGGATCTGTGTTCGCCGCAACAGCTGCAGGATTTCATTGAATGGGCCGCACAGGTGCGCCCGGATGCGCGTGTCGAACCTGTCGAGCACGGCGCCATTCAACGGGACTGGCTGGATCTGCCGCGCCGCGCCAGCACCGGTACCAGCTCCCACGGGCCGGCTGCAGGTTCTACATCATCTCTGCTGACACTGACACCGCAGTTCGCCCACGTGAAACTGGCGCCCGGGCAACCGTCCCTGCGCAAGGAAAACAGCAGTGGCGGCTTTTTCAGTTGCGGCTGGATTTTCGCGCCGGACACGCAGTTCGATTTCGACAAACTGTTCCAGCTGCTGGGCAACCTGGACATCCTGCGCGCCAAGGCGGTGATGAAAACTGCGCGCGGCACTTTCGCCTTCAATCTGGCGGACAGCGCATTGAGCGTGACGGAAATGCCGGAGATGAATGACAGCCGGATTGAATTTATCGCACCGGACAAAATCGACTGGAATCTGCTGGAAAACTGGCTGCTGCAGGCCCGCGCGGACTGACGCCGGCGGGCCCGTTTCAACGGGGTATTTTTATATCAGTGCGCTGCCACGCGTTGCGCGGTGGTCCTGTCGAGAAATTCGATCACGTCACCCACGGCCTGGTCACGCGCACTTTCCAGCAATACGGTATGCGGGCTGTCGTACACGCGCAGGGTTTTGCTGGTGCTGGATACACCGTTGTATATCTCGCGGCTGGATGACAGGGGCACCAGCATGTCGCGCTCGCCGTGCAGCAGCAGGAT
>JBMOPR010000447.1:0-14138 GCA_049323075.1 Pseudomonadota bacterium | reverse complement strand
ATAGGCTCATCCAGTTGCGACAGGTTCGGTTCGATGAATTCGGTGGCATCCGCCAGCGTGCTGGCATAGATCGCCGGCAACCAGCCATGGGCCACATACGGGTCCTGCAGCAACTGCTCCTCCACTGCTTCGTCTTCCACCACCATGCGGATACCGGTATCGGATTCCACCACCGGCATCGCCGGCGTGACCGAGGCACCCAGTTGCGCCATCGTCATACCGAACGACGTAATAAACTCCGGCGCGCGAATGCCCAGCAATTTGGGATTGGGTTTGTAGCCCGCCGCGCTGGTGATGATGCCGTCGCACAGGTTCTGGTCCTTGAGCGCCGCATACAGGGCCACGGCGCCACCCAGGCTTTCCCCCATCACAAAATTGGGCACGCCGGGGTAATTCTGCTTGAGAGTGCTGATCACCACGAACAGGTCGTCGGCGTAATCATAAAAGCTGCCCACGTAACCGGCGCTGCCCTTGCCTCCGGAGCGGCCCCAGCCCTGCATGTCGTAGGCATAGACGCGGTAGCCCGCCGCCGTCAGCCGCTGCGCCACCGGCTCATACACACCACTGTGCAGCGAGGTGCCGTGCAGGATCACCACGTTGGCGCGGGGCGCGGTTTGCGGTTCCCAACGCCGCACGAACAGCTGCATGCCCTGATGGTTGTAGATGCGGTGTTCGGAATAGTGGTCCTGACGCACCAGCGGCGGATCGGTTTTCTCCGGTACTGTGGCGCAGGCGGTAATGAACAGTGTCAGCAAAACACTCAATAAAGCCCGGTGATTCCTTGGCATGGGGCGCCCTCGACTTCTGTTTGTTATGGGAAAGCGGATCTCAGGCTAGCACCGGTCAAATCGTCAGGACAATGACAATTTGGTACAAATTTGTTGTTTTGTATCAATCTGTCGGCGATCACCCCCAATTGGCCGGAACAGTCCCGGCACCTGCAGCAGACAAATCTGTCGCGTGCAGCCATGGTGACCGCCCGGGTTCAGTGATAGAAGTGCGCGGTAGCGGCAATTACCCAGGGCAAACAGTCAGGAGCAAGGCAATGAATCTGGAAGGCAAAACTATCGCAGTGACCGGCGCCAGCGGCATGATCGGAGTCTACATCTGTCGCAGCCTGCTGCGGGCCGGCGCCCAAGTGGTGGGCGTGGTGCGCAATCCGGCCAAGGCGGCATTTCTCGCGGCCGAGGGCGTTGAATTCCGCACGGCCGATCTGGCCAACCCGGCGGCACTGGCGCAGGCCTTCAGCGGCTGCGATGCGGTGGTGTCGAATGCCGCCATGTACGTGGTGCAGAAAAGCATGCATGCCTGGGCGGAACACGAAAAGGCCAATCTGGACGGCACCCGCAATGTGCTGGAAGCGGCGCATCAGGCTGGCGTGAAACGGGTGGTGCACATCAGCACGTTCGGCATCTACAAGTGGTCGATTTTCCGCACGCTCAACGAACAGTCGCCGCAGCTTGACGGCGCCCGCCGCCAGGGCGGTCCCTACCGCGCCACCAAGCAGACCAGCGAGGCGCTGGCCTGGGAACTGGCCCGCCGCGACGGCATCGGCCTCACCACCCTGCGCCCCACCGCCGTGTACGGCGCCCGCGATCACAATTTGCTGCGGCCCGTGTACCGACTGATGAAACTGCCGGTGCTGCCACTGCCCAGCGTGAGCTTCCCCGTGGTATTTGCCGGCGATGTGGCGGACGCGGTGGTGGGTGCGCTGAAGAACGACGCCAGTATCGGCCAGGCCTACAACGTGGGCGGTGCCGATCTGCAGATTGCGGATTTCCTCAAAGCACTTGCGCAGGTGGTGCCGGACGCGCCGAAAGTGCTGGCCCTGCCACTGCCTCTGCATGTGCGGGTGGACAACAGCAAGGCCGAGCGGGAACTGGGTTTTCACAACCGCAGTTTTGTGGAAGCGTTGCGGGAAGTGGTGACCGAAGACCCGCCACGAAAGAAGCGGGCCTGATCGTATGGACTCTGCTGAGTAAGGCAGCGCCGGCACCCACAGTGTTATTCAGCGATTCACCTGAAATTGTTTGCGTCCTGAATGGCTGGCGTCACTGCGGCGCCAGCTTCTTCTCCAGATAAAACAGTACCACCGTTCTGCCATCCGGTTTTACGCGCGGTTCATACGCACAGGGCACAAATCCCAGCCGCTGGTAAAACAGCAAGCCCGGCGTATTTTCATTGAAGCAGGGAATCAGCGCGCGGCGGCACCCGTATTGCTGCGCCGCGTTCTGCATAAGGAATTCCAGCAGTGCCTTGCCGAATCCGCCGCCCCGTCGTGCCGGGTCCACCACCACGTTGCCGATGGTGGCATCGCCCTGCTCCGTCACGCTGATGTAATTCGCGAACGCCACCACCGCACCGCTGGATTCGATCACGGTGTTGCCCTTGCGATTCTGGAAATTCGGCAGCAGCTGTTCTGCAGTAAGCGGAAACTGCGCCACAGGATGCACGTAAAACAATTCGTCGGAGGTTTGCGGAAAAGTGGCGACGACGGCGAGATCGTCGACGCGGGCGGGGCGGATCAGCATGGCAACGTCCTGTCAGTGGAAAGCAGCAGCGTGCCACTTTACTGCAGGAATGCCGGCTTGTCCTGATCGCGCTTCAGATTGCGCGCAGGAAAAGCGCCCCATCGGGTGACAGGGCGCCGGGGGAAATTACGCCTGCGCCTGCAGATCCGGCGCACCGGCGGCGCGATCGCCCACCCACTCCTGCAATTTCTTCAGGCCTTTGCGGCGCAGGAACGAACTGTCTTTCTGCGACGGATGGAAATCCGGGCGGTAGTACTGCAGATAATGCGTGCCCAGTTCTTTCAGGATCTGGCGGTGCTGCCACAAGCCGGTCAGGCGTTTTGTCAGGCCCTGGCGGTGCTGTTTCGCGTCCGGATCGCCTTTCAGCAAGTGGCGGGTGTGCAGCGCCGAGAAAAAGGTGAACAGTATCGTGGTCAGCGCCATCTCGCTGGTGCGCACCCAGTAACTTCCGACCTGATCCTGGTACACGTCAAATGCCACCGACTTGTGCTCGCTTTCCTCGATCGCATGCCACAGCCACAGGGGTTTCAGGCGGTCGTCGATGTCGGCAATCAGGTCCGGATGTTCCAGCAGGGTTTCGGCGAACATGGCGGTGAAATGTTCCAGCGCGCAGGTCTTGGCCAGCATGCGCTCGGGTGAGAAAAACTGCTCCTCACGACCGATGCCAATTTTGGTGTATTTCTCCACGTAAGCCGTGGGCAGTCCCTTGCGGCCCATGAAGGCGTTGAAGGCTTCATGTTCCTTGCCGTGGTGAGCTTCCTGGCCGATGAAGGCGCGCACCTGTTTCTGCAAAACGGGATCGGTGATGCCGTCCTGGTAGCGTCGCACCGCACGCATGAACATGCGCTCACCCTCAGGGAAGGTGCAGGACAGGGCGGTGAGGAGCAGGGTGCGCAGCGGGTCGCCACCGAACCAGTATTTGGGAATGGCGTCGTCGAACTCGAAATCCATGCGGCGAACGGGAATGTCGGCGGTGCCGGCGAGGCTGGCGGTCTTGGCGGAAGTGGCCATGCAGGGGCTCCTCTGGGTCGGAAAAACGCGGCGCCGGGAGGGCGCGATGGTTTTCAGTATAGGGGAGCCTGTCTGTGAATCATCGGTCAGAGGGTGCCAACGACTGGTCAAATAGGGCCAGACTTTGCCCCCCCTTCATCCAGCCTCGGTCAGGACTTCTTCACAAACTCCGATTTCAGTTTCATGGCGCCGATGCCGTCGATCTTGCAGTCGATGTCGTGGTCGCCGTCCACCAGGCGGATGTTCTTCACCTTGGTGCCCACTTTCACCACCAGCGACGAACCCTTCACTTTCAGGTCCTTGATCACGGTGACGGTGTCGCCGTCCTGCAGCAGGTTGCCGTTGGCGTCCTTGATGACGCGCACGTCGTCGCCCGCGTCGGCGGCGGCTTCGGCCGACCATTCATGGGCGCATTCGGGGCAGATGAACAGGCCGCCATCTTCATAGGTGAATTCGGAACCGCATTGGGGGCAGGCGGGCAGTGTGCTCATGGGGACTTCCTTCGCAGACAATCGGGGTAAACGGAAAGACCGGACAACCGGCGCGCGTATTAGAGCACCGTTGGGCCGGCACGGCCAGCACGACGCGGCGATTCCGGCTCGTGCCCGGAGTCCTGCTCGTAGAGCCAGGCCCGCACCAGGGTGATGGCGTCGCGCATCTGGCGCTCGAAAGTTTCGATCAGGGCTTCGTCCGGCGACTGCCGGCGCAGTTGCTGCTCCAGTTCGGCGGCCACTTTTTCCAGTTCCCCCAGGCCGAGCGTGCCGGCCAAGGAACGGAGGGCATGGATCAGGTTGATGGCGTCGTCGCGGGCATCGCGGGCCAGGGCATCGGCCAGCTGGCGCGGCAGTTCGGCCCGTTCCTCCACGAAACGGGTGAGCAGGCGACGGTAGAGCAGGCCGTTGTGCATCAGGTGTTCGAGGGCGCCGCGGGTGTTGACGCCGGCCTGCTCCAGGCTGGCGAAGGGGTCGGGTTCGGCGTTGTCCGGCAGCGGACCGGCGCCCCAGGTACGCAGGGCCCGCTGCAGGGCGGTCGGATCAATCGGCTTGGCAATGTAATCGTTCATGCCGGCCGCGAGGTATTTTTCCCGGTCCCCCGGCAGAGCGTTGGCGGTCATGGCGATCACCGGCAGGCGTCGGCCTTGCGGCAAGGCGCGGATGCGGGCGGTGGCTTCCATGCCGTCCATACCGGGCATCTGGATGTCCATCAGCACCAGGTCGTAATGGCGCGCGGTTACCGCCGCCACCGCGTCGGCTCCGTTGGACACGGTCTCCACGCTGGCGCCGCTGGCTTTCACCAGGGTTTCCGCCAGTTCCTGGTTGATGTCGTTGTCTTCCACCAGCAGCACCTGCAGATGGTCGAGGGTTTCGTCGGCCACCGCCGGGACCAGCACCGGGGCCGGGTTCAGGCCGGGGCTGGTGCCGCGCTCGAAGGGAATCAGCAGGCGGAAGCAGCTGCCCTGCCCCGGCGTGCTGTCCACTTCGATGCGGCCCTGCATCAGTTCCGCCAGATTGCGGCAGATGGCCAGACCCAGGCCGCTGCCCTCGAAGCGGCGGGCGCTGGAGCTGTCCACCTGGTGGAACGGCTGGAACAGGCCCGGCAGCAGGGCGGGATCGATGCCGATGCCGGTGTCCTCCACTTCGAATTGCAGCCACAGGCGGTTGGCGTCGGCGTCCTTTTGATTGGGGTGTTGCTGGCTGGCCTGCTGCTGACTGACGCGGATTTCCACATGACCGCGGTCGGTGAACTTGACGGCGTTGGCGGTGAAGTTGATCAGGATCTGCCCCAGCCGCAGAGGATCGCCCACCAGCACCGGCGGCAGGCCCGGTTCGATCCGCACCCGCAGTTCCAGGCCCCTGGCGTCGGCGCGGTCCCAGATCAGGTCCACCACCTTGTCCAGCACCTGTTCCAGCGCGAACTCCACCTGGTCCACATTCAGCTTGCCGGCCTCGATGCGGGAGAAGTCGAGGATGTCGTTGATCACCCGCAGCAGGTGTTCGCCGGAGGCCCGCACCTTCTCGAGGTAATTGCGTACGCGGTCGCTGAGGCTCTCGGTCAGCGCCACGTGGGACAGGCCGATGATCGCGTTGAGCGGGGTGCGGATTTCGTGACTCATGTTGGCGAGGAATTCGGCCTTGGCGCGCGAAGCGGCAACGGCGGCTTCCTTGGCCCGCATCAGTTCCGTGGTGCGCTCAACCACCTGCCGTTCCAGGTTCTGGTTGGCGCTGGCCAGCCGCTCCCCCGCCAGCATGCGGTCGGTAACGTTGATGATGATGGTGCCCACGGCCTGGTATTCGGCCCCGCGGTCCCGCTGCACCGGGAAGCGCACGACGCGGAAGAACAGGCGCTGGCTGTCGCCGGACTGCAGTTCGATGATGCTGTCGTCGGGCTGCCCCGGCGTGTCGCCGCCGGTTTGGAAGACGGGGCGCAGCCAGGCAGGAATGGGCAGCTCTGTCACCAGCCGGCCCAGCAGGTCGTCCGGATGGATGCGCACCAGCTCGCAGAAGGCGGTGTTGACCACGGTGAAGCGGCCGTCACGGGCCTGCAGGTAAACCGAGGTGGGAATATTGGCCACCAGCGAGCGGAACCGGCTTTCCCGCGCGGCCAGGGCACGCCGGTGCATCAGCGAGCTGGCCGTGAGCACAACGATGAGGCCGATGGCACTGAGGGCCAGACCAATGATGATGTTGCTGGACAGCACATAGGGCGCGAAGGCCTCGTCGACGTCCTGTTCCACGATCACGCCGATGTCCAGTTCCGGCAGCCACTGGCCGCTTCCCACCACGCGCTCGTCCCGGTAATCGCTGTACGGCGCCTGCAGGCTGGCGCTGGATTCTGCCAGCAGGGCCTGCGCCATCGCCGTCAGTTCGCCGCTACTCTGCCCGGTTTCCGCCGGCACCCGCGCCAGCAGGGGCGTGTCGCTGTACTGGTCGTAGCTGGAGTAGGACAGGATGTTGTGGACGTCGTCGAACCGGCTCGGGGAGATGATGCGGCCGCTGCGGTCGATGGCATAGGCTTCGCCGGATTCGCCGGTGCGGCCGCTCTGAAAGATCGGAAAGAAGCTGCGCTGGGGATTGAGGCGCAGGCAGAAATAGCCGCGCTTGATGAAGGCCCGCTCCACCACCACACACAGGTTCTGCATCAGGGCGCCTGGCGGTACCATGCCCCGGGGACCTTCCATCGGCAGGTGGGCGGCCACCGGGCGGGAAATGCTGGTGCCTTCCACCAGGGCCCGGTCCAGCGCTTCGCGGATTTCCGCCGGCAGCCACGTTTCGCCCACATAGTTGGCGCTGCTGGCAGCGATGATGCGGCGGTCCAGGTTCAGCACCTGGTAGCCTTCGAATCCCAGCGGGAACAGCCAGCCACGCAATGCCTGCGCGGTTTCGCGGCGGGCGCCGTCCTCGTCCAGCACCCGAAAGATCAGATCGCGCCCCGTGGACGAATCCACCAGCACGCGCACCACGCCCCGGTTCTGGCTGTCCCAGTAGCGGATCAGGCCCAGCACCGACTGCAGGTTGGTTTGCAGATAGCCGGACGTGATGCGCTGGTGGCTGGAATGGATGATGCGCAGGGAGGCGAAGCTGATCAGTGCCAGCAGCAGGATGGCCACACTGGCCAGCAGCAGCACTGGATTGCTGCGCTGGCCGGGGCTATTGGCTAAGTCGGCATCGTGGACGGCTGCAGGCATAGCTGGGCAACGGCGCTGGCGCGGTGGTGAATCCAGTCGGATACCTGCGCCGCCGGCATCGGCCGGGCGATCAGGTAACCCTGCGCCTGCCGGCAGCCCATGGCCTTGAGCAGGTGCAGTTCCGCTTCGGTTTCAACGCCTTCCGCCACCGTGGTGATGCCCAGCCGCCGGCCCATGTCGATGGCCGATTGCAGGATGGTGCGCAACTGGTCGCGCTGGTGTGCGCCATGCACGAAGGTGCGGTCGATTTTCAGTTCCGTGAACGGGAACCGTGACAATTGCTGCATGGATGAAAAACCGGTGCCGTAGTCGTCGATGGAGAAGCCGAATCCCTTTAAGCGTAGACGACTCATGGTGGCCAGGGCCGAAGCCAGATCCGCCACCAGGGCGGTTTCGGTGATTTCAAAGCTGACGCGGCGGGGGCTGATGGCTGCCGCCTGCACCTGTCGCAGAATGTCGCTGGCCAGGTTGCGGTCGATCAGGGACGTGGCGGACAGGTTGATCGCCACCGACGGCTGCAGGCCCTGGGCCTGCCACTGCGCCATGTCCTGCAGCACCTGCCCCAGCAGGGCCAGGGTGAGTTCGCCGATCAGGCCATGCTGTTCCGCCAGCGCGATGAAGCGCGACGGCGGGATGCTGTGGCCGGCGCGGTCGGTCCAGCGCGCCAGTGCCTCCAGCCCCTCCAGGCTGCCCTGCTGCAAACTGATCTTGGGCTGGTAGAACGGCCGGATCTGCCCGGACCGGATGGCCTGCTGCAGTTCGGCCGGATCAATTTCGGTCACCGGGGCCGCTGCATGCAGCACGCTGCTGTTCTGATGGCCGAACGCCGCCAGCGCAGCGCGCAGGGCCGCCGTGGGCACCGGTTTGCGGAACGCACCCAGCAACGGTACGCCCAGGGCCTCGACCATGGTGGCCACGGCGCTGATCAGCACCTCGTCGGCCGCGCTGGCCACAATGATGGCGGGGCGGTGACGATCGTCCCCCAGCCGCTGCAGTACCTCGATGCCGTCGAGCCCCGGCAGTTCCAGATCCAGCACCACCACCGCCGGCCGCACCGGCAGGCTGCGGAAGCATTGCAGGGCACTGGCGCCGTCGGCCGCTTCATGTATCCGCCGGATGCCGAAGGCTTCCAGGCAGGCGCGGGTGTTGGCGCGCTGCACGCTGTTGTCATCCACCACCAGTACGCCCTGGGCCAGGATGGCCGGGTGCAGGTCGGCTTCGGGATCGGCGTTCCCGGCGGCGGGCAGGTAAATCACGCGGGCCTCCGCGCACGTTGGGGGTCCTGCCAGGTTTCGCACCGGTAAATCGACGGCGACAGCTGCTGCAGCGGCAGCTTCAGACCGAACAGGGATTCGCAGTGGCCGGTGATGATCCAGCCGCCGGGGCGCAGTTCCGCCACCAGATGTTCCAGTACCCGCTGCTTGGTGTGCTGGTCGAAATAGATCAGTACATTGCGCAGGAAAATCACGTCGAATCCGCCGTGATCCTCCAGCGGCTGCAACAGGTTGTGCTGTTCGAACCGCACCTGGTCGCGCAGCGCGCGGTCGATCACCAGCATGCCTTCGTATTCGTCGACACCGCGCCGGCAATAGCGCTTCAGGTATTCCGGCGGCATCTGCTCCAGCCGCTCCATGCGGTAGAGTCCGCGCCGGGCTTGCTGCAGCACCTTGCCGGAAATGTCGGTGGCCAGCAGTTCCCAGCCGCGCGGGCCCAGGCTGTCGTGCAGCACCATCGCCAGGCTGTAAGGCTCCTCGCCGGTGGAGGCAGCGGCGCACCAGACCCGCACCGGCCGGCTGCGCACGCTGGGCAGGATCTGGTTTTTCAGGCGCGCAAAATGCGCCGGCTCGCGGAAAAAATAGGTTTCGTTGGTGGTGAGCAGGTCCAGCATGTGGCCGCGCTCGGTTGCGCCTTCCCGGCTGGTGACGAAGGCAAAATAAGTATCGAAATCCGGACAGCCCAGCTTGTCCAGCCGCCGCCACAACCGGCTCACCACCATCGCGCTTTTTTCGGCGCCGATGATGATGCCGGCAGTCCGGTACAGAAAGTCCCGGATGCGGTTGAACGTAGCGGGGCTGAGCTGGGTATCCATCGCCAGGGTCATCCTGCACGCGCCAGGTGATCGGTTGCCTGGGTGGAATCGATCAGGGATTCCAGCTCGCGGGTGGACAGCACGGCCGTCAGATCCAGCACCGGAATGAAACCCTGTTCGCGCTTGAGCATGCCGGCAACAAAATCGCTGCGCAGGCCCAGACCGAACTGCGGCTGCTGTTCCACCTGGTCCGGTTCCACTTCGCGCACTTCGGTGACGCCGTCGACGATCACGCCCACCAGATGGATCGCATCGCCCTGCACCGCTTCCACAATCACGATGCAAGTGCGGCGATTGATGCCGGTGGCAGTGCGGCCGAAGCGCACCGACAGATCCAGCACCGGCACCACCGCACCGCGCAGGTTGATCACGCCGCGCAGAAAAGCCGGCGCCAGCGGAATGCCGGTGACGCCCTGATACTCGATGATTTCGCGGATGGCGTGGATGCCCACGCCATAGGTTTCACCACCCAGGTTGAACATCAGGTACTGGCGCACACCACTTTCCTGCCTGCCCTGTTGCAGTTTGGTTTCCATGGCTCACCTCAGAAATTCACGAACATTTTTTCGTTGACGTCGCTCACCGGCGCCGCTTCCTGGCTGCGTCCGCTTTTGCTGCCGGACCGGCCGACGACCCTGAGGCTGGCGGGCGCGCTGCCCTGCTGCTCGGTGCGGAAGAACTGCATCACCGATTGCAGCTGCAGCGCCTGGCTGCTCATTTCCTCTGCGGTGGCGGACAGCTCCTCCGATGCGGAAGCATTGGTCTGGGTGGTCTTGGTCAATTCGTTGATGGCGGCGTTGATCTGGTTGAGTCCGCCACGCTGTTCCTGCGACGCGGCGGCGATTTCTTTCACCAGATCGGCAGTCTTGGCGATGGAAGGCACGATGTCGCCCAGCAGGTTGCCGGCGCGTTCCGCCAGGCTGACGCTGGAGGACGCCAGTTCGCCGATTTCCTGCGCCGCCACCTGGGAACGTTCCGCCAGTTTGCGCACTTCGGCCGCCACTACCGCGAAGCCCTTGCCATGATCGCCGGCACGGGCTGCTTCGATGGCGGCGTTGAGCGCCAGCAGGTTGGTCTGGTAGGCGATGTCGTCGATGATGCTGATCTTGTTGGCGATGGATTTCATGGCGGTGACGGTGTCGCGCACGGCAATGCCGCCTTCCTTCGCGTCGGACGAGGATTTCGACGCCATGCCATCGGTGAGCTCGGCATTTTCCGCGTTCTGCGCCACGGTGGCGGCGATTTCCTCCATCGAGGCGCTGGTCTGCTCCACGCTGGCGGCCTGCTCGGTGGCGTTCTGGCTGAGAGTGCCGGACGAAGCCGACACCTGCTCGGATGCAGCGGCCAGTGCATCGGCCGAGGAGGTGACCTGACCGATGATGTCGGTGAGGCGTTCCAGCATGTTGTTCATGGCGGCCAGCAGGCTGCTGTCGTCGCCTTTGCGCAGGTTGATGCGCACGGTGAGATCGCCTTCGGCGATGCGGCGCACCACGTCGCCGGCATAATCCGGTTCACCACCCAGCTGACGCGTGACGATGCGGGTGACGAAAATTCCGAAGCCAATTGCCAGTGTCATCGCCACCAGGATCATGATGCCCATCACGAGTTCCATCTGCTTCACGGCGGCGTCGCCAGCGGCATCGGCCGCGCTGCCCTGCTTGTTGTTGTCTTCGATCAGTGCGGCGTAGGCGGCCTCGATTTCATAGCTGGCCAGGCGCATCTCGTTGTTGCTGAGGTCGGCGGCTTCGGCTTTTTTACCCTGTTTGAGCAGATCGAATAGCTGCGCCACTGCCTGCAGATAGCGCTTCTGCTCGTTGTCCAGTTTGGCCAGCAGTTGCTGCTCGTTCTCGCTCAGGACTGTGTTGCGGTATTCGTCCAGCGCAGCAGTGGATTTGGCCCAGTGCCCCTTCATGCGTTCCTCGGTCGCCGCCAGTTTCTCGGCATTCTGCGTCGGCGCCCGGGTCACCGCGCGGGTGTACACCAGATAGCGGCTGTAGGCTTCCGACAGGTTGTCGATCGCCACCAGGTTGTTCACATACATCGCCTTCATGAGTCCGCCCACGTTGATGATGTTAACCAGGCCGTATGCGCCCACCCCGGCCGTGATCAGCGCCAGGGTGACGAAGGTGGTGAGCAGTTTTTTCGCCAGGCTGAGTTTGAGAAACCATTTCATTGCAAGAACCTCGGGTTGTTTTCCATTACAAAAATGGGTTGGAGAAATCAGGTAGCGCCATGCAGCGACAACGGTTCCGTTGCACTGCGGGCAGCGCGCGCCACCAGCGCCGGAATATCCAGCAGCAGGGCCACACTGCCATCCCCCAGGATGGTGGAACCACTGAAGCCACGCATGCTGCCCAGCAGATGGCCCAGCGGTTTGATCACGGCCTGCAGTTCGCCGACAAAGCGGTCCACCACCAGGCCGGCGCGTTGCTCGCCACACTGCAGTACTACCAGGCATTCGCGGCTTTCACCGCCAGCGTCGATGCCGAACTGTTGCGCCAGTCGCAGATACGGCAGCGGCTGGCCGCGCAGATTGAAAATGTCATTACCGGTGCTGGCGCTGAATTCCAGACACTCCACCACCATGTCCAGCGGCAGCACGAAATGGGTGTCGCCCACCGCCACTTCAAAGCCATCGATGATGGCCAGCGTCAGCGGCAACTGGATCTGGAAGCGGGTGCCGGCACCCGGCGTGCTCTGGATGTCGATGCTGCCGCGCAGCTGTTCGATGTTCTGCCGCACCACGTCCATGCCGACGCCACGCCCCGACAGATCGGTGACCTGATCGGCCGTGGAAAAACCCGCCGCGAAAATCAGATTGAAAATCTCGCGCTCTGTCAGTTTTGCTTCCGGCGCCACCAGGCCACGCTCGACGGCCTTGCGCAAAATTTTCGCGGTATCCAGACCCCGGCCGTCGTCGCTGATTTCGATCACCACCGCGCCGGACTGGTGGTACGCATTCAGCCGCAAAACGCCCTGCTCGGGCTTGCCGGCGGCCACGCGATCCGCCACCGGCTCAATGCCGTGATCCATCGCGTTGCGCACGATGTGCAGCAGCGGATCGGTGAGTTTTTCCACCATGGATTTGTCCAGTTCGGTGTCGGCGCCGCTGATCTGCAGGTCGATGCGCTTGCCCAGTTCCTGGCACACATCGCGCACCACGCGGGGGAAACGCTGGAACACTTCGCCAATAGGCACCATGCGCAGATTCAGGGCGCGGTCGCGGATCTGCGCCACCAGTCCACCCACGCCTTCCATCAATTCGGTCAGCGCGGAATGGGCGCGAATGACCGGATGGGCGTGGCAGCTGGCACTGCGGATCACCAGTTCACCCACGGCGTCGATCAGTTCGTCCAGCTTGCGCGAATCCACCTTGATCAGGCTGCTGTCGCGGCCGTTGCGCGGGCCAGTGCCGGTACCTGAATTACTGCTGACGGTTTTGCCGGTGGGCGCGGGGATCGGCGCAACGGACGCCGCCGCCGGCTCATCCAGGCAGCGGATGCGGATGTCGCTGCCATCGCGGGCAAAATCGAAGGTGGCGACGATCTCGGCCTCGCTGGCGGCGGTGAGCAGTTCCAGGTCGAAGGTCAGGTAGCAGATTTCCGGGTCCATCTCCGCCAGCGCCGGCAGGGCTTCGGTGCCGGTGTTGATGGACAGCAGCTCGCCCAGGTTGGTCAGGTACAGCAGAAAGGATTGCGGGTCCATGCCCTGGGCCAACAGGTCCGGCGCGAAACGCAGCTGGATCTGCCAGGTGCGGGCGTCAGTGGAACCGGCCAGCAGCGCCGGGGCCGCTGCGGCCTCCGGACACTCCGCCTGCCAGTAATCGCGCAGGGAATCCATCAGCACCGCCCGCAGGTCCGGTTCACAGGCCGCCAGATCACCGCCGGTTTCCAGACAGTCGATCAGGCTGCCCAGATGGTCGGCGCAGTTGAACATCAGGCCCGCCAGCTCCGGCTCCAGCGCCAGTTCGCCGCTGCGCACATCCACCAGCAGGCTTTCCATCAGATGGGTGAAGCTGACAATCGGGTCCAGCCCGAACAGGCCGGCGGAACCCTTGATGGTATGGGCCGCACGGAACAGCGCATTGATACGGTCAGGTTCGACGCCGTGGGCCTCGATCGCCAGCAACGCCGCCTCCATGTCCGCCAGCAGCTCGCGTGCTTCCTGTACCAAAATACCCAGCGATTCATTCAGATCCATGGGGGTTCCTCAGGCTTCGATGCTGAAACAGCGGTTGAGATTGAGCAGGTCCAGGGCGGTCTGCATGGCGCGGGACGGCTTGCTGAACAGGGCCAGGGCACACTGCTTCTGCAATGCCAGCAGCACCTGCAGCCCCGCGGTGTCGATGTCGCTGATGGCCGACAGGTCCACCACCACCGGGGTGACCACGCCGGCCACCGGCAGCAGCAATTGGCGCAGCTCGGCCGCTTCGAAAATGGTGCAGCTGCCGCTGATCTTCACCTGGGTCAGGCCTGGGCTGGTTTCGATATCGACGGGCATGGTGCGCACTCGTGTCATTCCGGGATGACACAAGTCTGGTTGCCCTTCAGGCAAAGCGTTAAGAGTGGAATTACTCAGGGGGGATGAGGGGAAACCCCCGGGTCACGGGGGATGGGGGGATCTCAGGTTCCTGCAAATCTGTCTCAACTATGCGCAAATCCCGTCTCAAATTGACGGAATCTTAGAGCCGCAAATTATTGGCCAAATTCAGGCAAAACGCCGATCAAGGGTGTTCAAAGCATCACTACCCACTAACCATTGGCCACCGAAATAGCCCTCTGTTAGACTTACGACGATTTGAGACTACTTTGAGGCTTTAAGC
>JBMOPR010000446.1:0-1913 GCA_049323075.1 Pseudomonadota bacterium | reverse complement strand
GGTGATATGGTCGCCCAGGGGCTTGATCTCCTTGCGCACCGCCTGCAGGGAATTGGCGGCAGGGCCACGATTGAGCTTGTCGCACTTGCTCAGCAGGATATGCACCCGCATGCGGTGGTGCTGGGCCCAGTCCAGCATCATGCGGTCGAACTCCTTCAGCGGATGACGGGAATCCATCACCAGGAACAGCCCCGCCAGGCACTCGCGCTTTTCCAGGTATTCCCCCATGTGTTTCTGCCACTCCAGTTTCAGCTGCTCGGGCACCTGGGCGTAGCCATAGCCCGGCAGGTCCACCAATTTCCACTCGTCGTTGATACGGAAAAAGTTGATCAGCTGGGTGCGACCGGGCGTTTTGCTGGTGCGGGCCAGTTTGCCCTGGTCCGCCAGGGTATTGAGGGCACTGGACTTGCCGGAGTTGGAGCGGCCGGCAAAGGCGATTTCAATCCCCTGCTCCGGCGGGCAATGCCTGAGATCGGGCGCGCTCAGTTCGAAGCGGGCCTGACGCAGCAGGGCGGTGAAGTTCTTCAGATTCATGGGCGGGGACGACCGTCGGGCGAGGAAGTGGCGGGCATTGTCGCCAATAAGATCGGACCGGTAAAGGAGATTACCGCTCGACAAGGGTTTGGGATATAATCGCCGGGTTTTTTGTGAGCGCTTTCAACGCCGGCGCTTTGGGTTCGAGTGAGAGAGGGTTCCCCCGGGGACCGCGCCGCCCGGGGCAGCCGATCTGGGTAACCGATTTCGACGAGTATCTGACAAGGGTTCAACTATGAAACGACTGATGATTGCTTCCACCATCCTGGCCATGGGTTTTGCTGTTTCCACTCAGGCGTCTGAGCCGCCCGCCAAATACAACATGTATTGCGTCGCCTGCCACGGCACCGGCGCTGCTGGCGCACCCAAGGTTGGCGACAAGGCAGCCTGGGAACCCCGTCTGGCCGTGGGCATCGATGGCCTGGTCGCCAGCGCCAAGAAAGGCAAGAATGCCATGCCGCCCATGGGTCTGTGCAATGACTGCACCGACGCGGAAATGAAGCAAATCATCGAGTTCATGTCCAAATAACCGGCCGGCGCCCGCTTTCCGTTTTCGCATAACAGGAATCTCACTATGAAATTGGTAGCAAAGACGCTGATGATGGCTGCGTTGTTCGGGGGTGCCGTCAATCTGGCCCAAGCCGCTGGCGATGCCACGGCGGGACAGGCCAAGGCTGCTGTCTGTGGCGCCTGCCACGGGGCCGACGGCAACAGCATGGTACCCAACTTTCCCAAGCTGGCTGGCCAGGGCGAACGTTATCTGGTCAAGCAGTTGCAGGACATCAAGAGCGGCGCCCGGCAGGTACCGGAAATGGCCGGCATTACCCCTGGCCTGAGCGATCAGGACATGGCTGACCTGGCCGCGTTCTACGCCGGCCAGAAAGTCAAGGTGGGAGCCGCGGATCCAGCGCTGGTGGAACTGGGCCAGAAGCTGTACCGCGGCGGCAGTGCGGAAGCGGGCGTCACGGCCTGTGCGGCCTGCCACGGTGCCAACGGCCTGGGTATGCCGGAAGCCGGGTTCCCGGCCCTGTCCGGCCAGCACTCGACCTACATTGAGACCCAGCTGAAGGCGTTCCGCGCTGCCGGCCGGGAAGACGCGGAAGGCAAGCGTCGCACCAACGATGGCGAAACCAAGATGATGCAGGCCACTGCGGCCCGCCTCAGCGACAACGACATCAAGGCGCTGTCCAGCTATCTGAGCGGGCTGCACTGAGCCCATCCGGACCAACAAAAAAGGCAGCCCACCGGCTGCATTTTTTGTTGCCGGCCAGACCGGAACCGTTCACGGTTTGCCAGGGTCCATGTTGTACACTGCTGCTTCCACCAAGATCACTGAAAAATAAGGACGTCGACCATGACCAAGCTATCCGTTTGGCTGC
>JBMOPR010000445.1:0-1914 GCA_049323075.1 Pseudomonadota bacterium | reverse complement strand
CCCGCTTCGAAGACCACGGCTGGCAGAGCACCCACACCGTAGTGGAAGTGCTGGCCAAGGACAGCGCCTTCCTGGTGGACACCGTGATGATGGAAGTGGTGCGGCATGGCCTGTCGATACATTCAGTAATGACCAACGTGTTCTGGGCCCAGCGCAATGAACGCGGCGAATTGCAGAATTTCAGTTTCGGCCACAAGGGCGATGGTCAGCGCGAGGCGCTGATCCATGTGGAATTCGACCGCCAGCCTGACGCCCAGCTGCGCGCCGAGTTTGCGCGGCCACTGCAGGACACGCTGCACGAACTGTCGCTGGCGGTGCAGGATTTTCCCGCCATGCAGAATCACACCATTGCCATTGCCGAACAGCTCAAGGCGCTGCAGCCGGCGCCGGTGGAAGCGTCGCTGGCGGAGGTGAAGCATTTCCTGAGCTGGCTGGTGCGCAACAATTTCACCTTTCTGGCGATGCAGGAATACACCCTGGTAAACAAAGATGGCGCAGCGTCGCTGGAAAAAATCGACGGCAGCAGCATGGGCGTGGCACGGGTGCGGCAAGACCTGGAGCTGCTGGAAGCGCAGGGCGGGCCGTTGCTGCAGCCGGAAAAACTGATCGTGTTCGGCAAGTCCGGCTCCCGTTCCCGCTGGCATCGCCCCGTGTACATGGATTTCATCGGCGTGCGCAAGTGCAACGATGCCGGCGAGATCATTGGCGAATACCGCTGGCTGGGGCTCTACACCTCGCTGGTGTTCAACAACTCGCCGCGGGATTTTCCCATCATCGGCCACAAATTGCGGAAGGTGCTGGAAGGCTCCGGACTGGAACCCACCGGCCACGACGGCAAGCGCCTGATGCAGATTCTGGAAACCTTTCCCCGCGAGGAACTGTTCCAGACCTCCACCGAGGATCTGCTGAAAACCGCCGTGGGCGTGCTGCACATTCAGGAGCGGCGGCGTCTGCGCATGTTCGTGCGGCGCAGCGAATTCAGCCGTTTTCTGGCATTCCTGATTTACACGCCCCGCGATGTGTACGACACCGCGCTGCGCAAACGCTTCCAGACCGTGCTGCACGAATACCTGGACGTGGAGGATCTGGAGTTCAATACCTATTTCACCGAATCCACCCTGACGCGCCTGTACATCGTGGTGAAGGTGAACCGGGATTCGCCCACGGAATTCGATGTGCGCGAACTGGAAGACCGGCTGGTGGAACTGGCCCGCAACTGGTCCGACCGCCTGTACGAAACCCTGATCGAATCCGCCGGCGATGATCATGCCGGGGCGCTGTTCACCCGCTATGCCGATGCCTTTTCGGTGAGCTACCGCGAGGAATTTTCCACCCGCACGGCGGTGTCCGATATCGAGCATATCGAAAGCCTGGATCAGCGCGCGCCGCTGGCCGTGTCCTTCTACCGCAATCTGGAGGACGAGCCCCACGCCTTGCGGTTCAAACTGTTCCGGCTGGAGCAGGACGTACCGCTGTCGGATGTGCTGCCGATGCTGGAAAACCTGGGGCTGCGGGTGCTGGCGGGGCGGCCTTACCGGATCGAGCTGAAGGACGCGAGCACGGTCTGGATCTACGATTTCAGCGTGCGTTATGACAGCGATCAGGTGATCGATCTGGAAAAGGTGAAACAGAAATTCCAGGACGCTTTCATTCAAACCTGGAACGGTGCGGCGGAGGACGACAGCTTCAACCGGCTGGTGCTGTCGGTGGGACTGGAGTGGCGCGAGGTGGCGATGCTGCGGGCCTACGCCAAGTATTTCAAACAGACCGGGTTTGCCTTCAGCCAGACCTATATCAAGGACGCGCTGGTGAATCATCCCCGCGTCACCCGGCTGCTGGTGGATCTGTTCGAGCTGCGCTTCCAGTTGACGGGTGGACACAGTGACAGCAGCGAGGCGGCCCTGCGCAATCGCA
>JBMOPR010000444.1:6739-17099 GCA_049323075.1 Pseudomonadota bacterium | reverse complement strand
AGTGCGGGGGGAACAGGCGGCGCGCCAGATCGAAGCCATCCTGGCCACCACCGGCGCGGAGAAAGTGAACATCATCGGCCACAGTCACGGCGGCCCCACCTCGCGCTACGTGGCGTCGGTGTATCCACAGTACGTGGCATCGGTGACCAGTGTGGGCGGCGTCAACTGGGGCACGCCGGTGGCGGATCTGTCCCATGGGATAGGGCAGTCATCCGGCCTGCTGCGCATAGTGATGAATGGTGCCGCCAATGCACTGGGGCAACTGCTGGATTTCCTCTCCGGCGGCCAGCTGCCGCAGGATGCGGGAGCCGGCATTTTCTCCCTCACCACGGCGGACACCTTGCGTTTCAATGCCCTCTACCCCGAGGGCATGCCGGCGGAATATTGCGGTGAAGGCGCTGAGCTGGCGGACAACGGCGTGCATTATTATTCCTGGACCGGCAACCGCCTGGTAACCCACCTGGCCGACATCGGCGATTATTTTCTGCTGGCCAGCGGGCAATTTATCCGGGAGGCCAACGACGGTCTGGTGCCGGCCTGCTCCACCCACCTGGGCAAGGTGCTGCGGGACAACTACCGCATGAATCACCTGGATGAAGTGGACCAGCTGCTGGGACTGCACAGCAGCAGGGACACCGATCCACCGGTGGTATTCCGGCAACAGGCGAACCGGCTGCAATTGCTGGGGTTGTAGCTACGGGGTAGCAAAAAACGTTATTCGTCGGTGCCGGCGCTGGCCTGCGCGGCACCGATCCGGTCCAGTGCCTCCACCCGCTTCATTTCCTGCGCGGAAAAGGTGATGGCGCGCAACCGCGCCAGGGCGTCCTGTCGCTCTGTGTCGGCCAGCGCACTGGTTTCAATCTGCTGCACCTGCTGGCGGTACTCGCCGTAACGCTGCTCCCATTCCGCACGGGCCTGATCCAGCTGCGCCAGTCGCTCCGCGGCCGCGCTGCCAAACTGCTGTTCGCGCAGTTGCCACACTTCGGCCTCGCTCGCGCCCTGCTGCCGCAGCATTTCCACCTGCTGCTCAACCCGCACCGGTGCGCCGGTGGCTTCGATCTCGCGGCGGCTGTCTTCCGGCAGAGTCGCCAGCAATGCCTGCGTCAGCCGTTCCTTTTCTGCGGCCGACCGATCCGGATCGCGCAGTTGCGTCACATGCTGCAGCGCAAAATCCGCATACTCATCTTCCGCCTGGAAAAATGCACTGCTCAAGGTTGGTCCCAGCAGGGAATCACGCAACGCACGTTGTTCCTGCAGACTGGCCAGCATGCCGTCATAGGAACCATCATGTCCGGGCAGATCCGCCAGCGCATCCTTGTAAGCCAGGTACTGCCCCAGAATTGCCCAGCCCTGCATTGCAGCATCCAGCGGCAATTGCTGTTGCAGATAGAATGCAATCCGGGCGCGGATCTGCTCCAGTGTTTCCTCGCCTGCGGTGGCAAGAAAATAATCGAACAGGCGCCGCAATGATTCCCCCACAACCAGATTGCCCTGCGCGTCCAGCTCCACGCCGCCATCCACCGCCGTGCCCTGCAGTGAACGCGGCACGTCACCCAGTGCCGCGCCCTGTTGCGCCCACCGCAGAAATTCAGCTGACGTCGTGATCCCGGGTGACGTTGCCACCCCTGGCAGCGCCGCCGGCGCAGGCAGCATCTGCACGCCGGGGACCGACAGCCCCGGCTTCACCAGAAAGGGACCCACCAGAACCCACGCGCACACCGCCAGCACCGCAACCCCGAAGGCCAGTGTCAACAACCCGTTCTTTTTCATGGCGACCCTCTCCTTGCAGGCATTCCCTGTCCGTAACCAGTGGACAGCCATCGCATAGTTTATGCACAGCAGCTGTCCGACCCGGCCATTTCCGCCCGCGCAAATGGCCAAACCGGATCAAGTCCATGTCGGAAAACCCCGCAACCGGCTAGCCTGCCAGACGGAATGCCAGATTCACCGGCCAGCAACGTTCCCGGACAATAATAAAACAAGGATTCTCTCATGCTGCCCTTCCACACACCGCGCATTTCCCGCCTGTGGTTACCGGGACTGTTCTTGCTGTGCAATTTCTGTGTCAGCACAACCGCAAACGCAGCTACTGACGGTTACACCCGCACCCGCTACCCCATCGTTCTGATTCACGGCATGGCCCTGTTCGACGACATGCTGGGGGTCAGCGGCTGGTACAGCATTCCGCGCCAGTTACGCAAGGGTGGCGCCAATGTGTTCGTGCTGCAAGTATCGGCGCTCAATACCACCGAACTGCGTGGCGAGCAGGCGGCCCGCCAGATCGAAACCATCCTGGCCACCACCGGGGCGGAAAAAGTGAACCTGATCGGCCACAGTCACGGCAGCCCCACCGCACGCTATCTGGCCGGGGTGTATCCGCACTACGTCGCCTCGGTGACCAGCGTGCACGGCGTGAACTGGGGTACACCGGTGGCCGATGCCATGCAGCAGGATCTGGCGGAGCGCAATCTCTCCGGCCGACTGTTCAAAGGGGTGATGAGCGCCTGGGGCGCGCTGGTGAATGTGCTGAGCGGCGATCCTTTGCCACAAAGTTACCCGCTGGAAATCGAGGCACTTACCACGGCCAAGGCGCTGGCATTCAACGCACAATATCCGGATGGCATGCCACAACAGTATTGCGGTGACGGCGCGCCGGTGGTCAACGGAATCCATTATTTTTCCTGGACCGGCAACCGCGTCATGACCAATCTGGCGGACCTCGCCGACTACGGCCTGCTGGCGTCAGCGGCGATGATGGACGAACCCAACGACGGTCTGGTGCCGGTGTGCGCCACCTATCTGGGACAGGTGATCCGCGACAACTACCGCATGAATCATATCGATGCCATCGACCACCTGTTCGGCCTGCACAGCAGCAAGGACACCGATCCACCGGTGGTATACCGCCAGCAGGCCAACCGGCTGCAACAACTGGGCCTCTGATTTTCCAGCACTTACCACAAGAACAAGCGCCACTCTTGTAACTGCACCACGTTGTAACTGCACCAGGTTGTAACTGCACGCCTGTTGTCACTGCAAAACACCATTCACTGGTCAGCGAGCCCCGGTGAATGGTGTCTTTTTCAGTTCAATTGCATTCCGCCACCGTCACCAGATCCCGATGCACCGCCCGGTTGCGGCCAGCGGACTTGGCCTGGTACAGCGCCTGATCCGCCCAGCCGGTGAAATGCTCCACCTCATGCCAGCTGGCAGGAACACCGCAGCACAGGCCCACGCTCACCGTCAGCGGAATACACTGGTCGTCCCACGGGAAGCAGGCTTGCTGCACCTCGACGCGAATGCGCTCCGCCACATGAAGCGCACCATCCGCCGGCGTGTCATACAGCACCACCACGAATTCCTCGCCACCCAGCCGCGCCACGAAATCCTGCGGCCGCGTCACCCGCGCCTGGATCAGTGCCGCGATCCGGCGCAGACATTCGTCCCCCGCCAGATGGCCGTAGCGGTCGTTCACCTGCTTGAAGTGATCGATATCCAGCAGCAATACCGCCAGGCTGCGCTGCTCCCGCTTGCACTGGGCCAGCAGGGTGGCACTGCGGTGATTGAAGGCGCGCCGGTTGAACACATGGGTCAGTTCGTCCAGCTGGTTCAGGCGATCCAGCTTCTCGTTCACCCGCGCCAGATCCTCCACCACTTTCGCCAGCTCGCGGGTGCGCTGGTCCACCCGTTGTTCCAGCTCGCGGTTGGCTTCCTCCTGCGCGATCCGCAGCAGCTTTTCCTGCTCCACCACTTTTTCCTGCGCCTGCAGCGCCTGCTGCTTGAACAGGTTGATCCGATCCGACATGGCGATGGCAAACAGCAGCGCCTCCACGCCCGCGCCAATCTGCAGCGACCATTTCGAGATGAACGATCCGTGGGTGAGCCCCATGGTTTCCAGCGCGAAAATCACTACCGCGATGAACAGGCTGATCCAGGCCAGAAAATAATTCCGCCCCGGCGGATAGTTTTCCACGAACGACATCACACCCGCCGTCATCAGGAAAACGCCCATGCTGAGCACGACCGCAACGGTGCAATACAGCGACAGCTGGAACGGCAGCAGGGGAAACACCAGCATGCAGATCACATGCAGCACCGCAAAGCCGTACAGAATCCGGTCCAGCAGCGGATGCCGGCGCTTCAGATCCAGCAGCAGGCGTGAGAAATTGTTGGCGAAGAAGGATGCCAGCAGGAACAGCACCGGCAGACCACCGGTCTGCATCCACAGCCAGTTCGGCCACAGATAATGGAAGCCGACGCCGGACAGGTGCAGCGAGCCCACCACGAAGGCCAGGATATAAGCGCAGTAATACAGATAGACGCGGTCACGCACGTTGCGGTACAGCAGCAGGTTGTACAACATCAGGAACAGCAGCCCGCCCCAGAGTCCGCCCAGCATCAGGCGCTCGCTTTCCTCATCCTCAATGAAGGCGTTTTTCGACAGGATCTGCAGTGGCATGATGACGGAGCCCTGGGTCTGCACCCGGATCAGCAGGGCTGAATGTTCCTGCGGCTGCAGCACAAAGGGCACCAGGAATGCGCTGTGCAGCAACGGTCGCCGGGGAAAGGGCAGATGATCGCCACCGCTGTACAGGGAGCGGGGCTCTGCCGCACCACTCACCTGCCACACATCAAGATAATCCAGCGCACTGTAATCCACATGCAGCAGCCACTCCCCCGCCGCCCCCGCCTCATCCAGCGCCAGATAGAACCACCAGGCCGAGCGGCTGTAGCCCTGCGTCACATTTTCATCCTGCACCGGCTCGAACTGCTCCCGCAGCGCCAGCACCTCCGCCGGGCCCAGACGGGCCGACACATCCTCCCACACCTGCAGGAACGGGCCCACGGCATACCGCTCCTGTCCTGGCTGCAACCGCAGCGCCTCGGCCTGCACCGGCGTCAGCAGCACCAGCAGCCACAATGTCCACCATGGTTTCATTTGAACCTGGCCCTCAAATTCCTGCGTTTCCTGTTTAGTGCGTCGTCATCCACATGACGCGGGCATACTCCGGTGCAAAATCCTTTTATAATGACCACCCCTGACCAGCCCCACCACCCGCGCGAAGACGCAATACTCATGGTTTCCGACGACAGCAGCAACGACAACAAGGTGCGACTCGACAAATGGCTGTGGGCGGCACGCTTCTACAAGACCCGGTCCATCGCAAAGGAGATGATCGAAGGAGGCAAAGTGCACTACGACGGTCACCGTGTCAAAGCCAGCCGGGAAGTGGCCCTGGGCGCCACCATCCGCCTGCGCCAGGGCGTGGATGAAAAGGAAGTCGTGGTGACCGGACTCGAAACCCGGCGCGGCAATGCCACCCAGGCTGCCACCCTGTATCAGGAGACCGCCGACAGCATCACCAAACGGGAACAGGCCGCCCTGCAGCGCAAGGCCCTGGGCGCCGGCCAGCCTGGCGCCACCGACCACCGTCCCAACAAGAAAGAACGCCGCCAGATCACCCAATTCCGCCAACAGCAGAACGACTGACATGAACGACAGCGACACCAGCCAGCGATTCCTCCTCAACGACAGCGCCATCCGCGGCCAGTGGACCCTGCTCGACAGCAGCTACCAGACCGTGCTGGCCAAGCACGACTATCCGCTGGAAGTGCAGGCCCTGCTGGGCGAAATGATGGCAGCGGCGGTACTGCTCACCGCCACCCTGAAATTTGACGGCAGCCTGACCATCCAGGCTCGCGGTGAGGGCCCAGTCCACCTGATCACCGTGGAATGCACCGACGACAACCACCTGCGCGCCGTCGCCCGCTGGAAAGGCGACACCACCGGGCTTGATTTCAAGGCGCTGCTGGGGGACGCCGTACTGGCCATCACCATCACCCCGGACAAGGGCGAGCGTTACCAGGGCATCGTGCCGCTGTCCGGTGACAATCTGGCGGAATGTCTGGAATTCTATTTCAGCCAGTCCGAACAGCTGCGCACCCGCATCTGGCTGCACCAGGGCAACAACCGGGCGGCGGGCATGCTGCTGCAGGTGCTGCCCTACAACTCCGGCACCGAAATCGACCCCGAGCAGCAGAACGAGGACTGGAGCCGCCTGTCGATGCTGGCAGACACCCTCACCGCCGACGAACTGCTCAACCTGGACAGCCCGACCCTGCTGCACCGCCTGTTCCATGAGGAGGACGTGTTGCTGTTCCCGCCGGAACCGATCGACTTCCGCTGCACCTGCAGCCGCGAACGCACCGCTGACGCCCTGGTCCGGATCGGCCGCGAAGAACTCGACAGCCTGCTGGCCGAGCGGGGCAACATTGAGGTCACCTGCCAGTTCTGCAACCAGCTTTACATTTTCGACGCCGTCGATGTGGCCATGCTGTTTCAGCAGAATCCCGCTCCGGACTCGGGTCGCCGCCACTGAACCTGGCCCGGAAAATGCCGCAGGGCGCCCCCGGTCCAGCGCTGGCAGACGCCGCCGAAGTAAGCAGTTACAAACTGCTCAGCACGCGAATTTGTTAAAAATTACCCGGAATACCCGGGAAATGACCCGGGCAGGTGACGTGAAAGGTTTAGCGTTTTTTCCGGCGGTTTGGCATAATGCGCGCCTCGAATTCAGGCTGGCAAAGAGCCCGACGGGACTCCCGACCCCAGAAAAAACGCCACCACCCAGGCCGCTACCGCAGCCCGGATGAGCACTTACAAAGGGTCATGCGCTTCCCCCGTCCCGCTCGCATTACAACTGGCTTTCAGTTTTTACACACTAGCAATCTTCGGCCACAAGCCGTCAGTGAGGACGTAGGAAATGACAAACGCAACGAGCACTGCTCCTGTCAATTACACCGATATGAGCAGCACCTTTCTGGTAGAAGAAGCCATCAAGCGTGGCGAAGGCCAGCTGGCCGCCAATGGCGCGTTCGTCGCCAAGACCGGCGCCCGCACCGGCCGCTCTCCCCTGGACCGTTTCATCGTGGACGAGCCCAGCACCAGCGAGCACATCCACTGGGGTCCGGTGAACCGCAAGTTTCCTGCTGACAAATTCGACGCCCTGTGGAACCGCGTGGCCGAGCACGTTACCCATGGCGACACCTTCGTGTCCCACCTGCACGTTGGCGCCGACACCGACCATTACCTGGCCGTGAAAGTCACCACCCAGACCGCGTGGCACAACCTGTTCGCCCGCTGCCTGTTCATCCGCCCTGAAAAGTGGAACCCCAAGAACAAGGAGCCCTGGCAGATCCTGCACGCACCCACATTCGTGTGCGACAAGGAACGCGATGGCACCAACAGTGAAGGCTGCGTGATCCTGAACTTCGCTGCCCGCAAGGTGCTGCTGGCCGGCATGCAATACGCTGGCGAAATGAAGAAAGCCATGTTCTCGGTACAGAACTTCCTGCTGCCGGAAAAATCCGTACTGCCGATGCACTGCTCCGCCAACGTGGGCGAGGACGG
Organism: Pseudomonadota bacterium; assembly: GCA_049323075.1. Lineage (GTDB taxonomy): Bacteria > Pseudomonadota > Gammaproteobacteria > Pseudomonadales > Ketobacteraceae > Ch67. The sequence goes on along the minus strand of JBMOPR010000444.1, from coordinate 9,691 downwards.
CGGCGTAGCCCTGTTCTTCGGCCTGTCCGGCACGGGCAAAACCACCCTGTCTGCCGACCCCGACCGCTACCTGATCGGTGACGACGAGCACGGCTGGGCCAAGGGCGGCGTGTTCAACATCGAAGGCGGCTGCTACGCCAAGTGTATCGACCTGAGCCAGAAGAACGAGCCGGTGATCTGGGACGCCATCCGTTTCGGCGCCGTGCTGGAAAACGTGATCCTGAACGCTGAAACCCGCGTTCCCGATTACACCGACCACAGCCTGACCCAGAACACCCGCGCCGCTTACCCGCTGGAAAACATCGCCAAGCGCGTGATCGAGAACCGTGCCGGCGAACCCAAGCACGTAATCTTCCTGACCTGCGACCTGAACGGCGTTATCCCGCCGGTTTCCCGTCTGAGCAAGCAGGCTGCTGCGTACCACTTCCTGAGCGGCTACACCGCGCTGGTGGGCTCCACCGAAATGGGCTCTGACGCCGGTATCAAAACCACCTTCTCCACCTGCTTCGGCGCACCCTTCTTCCCGCGTCCGGCCCACGAATACGCCGAACTGCTGATGAAGCGCATCGAGGAATTCGATTCCAAGGTGTACCTGGTCAACACCGGCTGGACCGGCGGCCCCTACGGCAAGGGCAAGCGTTTCTCCATCCCCACCACCCGTTCCGTGGTCACTGCGGTTCTGAGCGGTGCGCTGGATAACGTCGCCACCCAGCACATCGACATCCTGAACCTGGATGTGCCGGTGGATGTACCGGGCGTTGACCCCAACCTGCTGATCCCGCAGAACACCTGGGAAGACAAGGCGGCCTACGTTGAACGCGCCAATCACCTGGCTGAACTGTTCAACAACAACTTCGAGAAGTATGCCGACGTGGCGGAAGAAATCCGCGCTGCCGGCCCGCACAAGAAGAAGTAAGCAGGCAGGTCTTGCAGTGAAAAAGCCGCTCTCGGGCGGCTTTTTCATTTCTGGCAGACCTGTTGCTGACACCGCTGTTCAGGCCAGCGGCTTTCCAGCATTTTTTTCAGTCATCCTTTTTTCAGACAAAGGTACCGGCAAGCACTGCAACCTGACATGAGCGACGACCTGTTCCAGAGCGCCTTTGGCGCGTTCCATCTGCAACCCCTGCATCACCACCCCCGCTCACCGCTGCGGGCCTGGAATGCGGCGGATGAACTGTTGCTGCAGGAACTGGCCACCCGTGGCTATGTAAATGACACCCGGCCCCGCACCCTGATCGTGAACGATGGCGCAGGAGCGCTCGGCATCGCACTGCACGACTGGCAGCCGCACAGCTGGAACGATTCCTTCAGCGCGCAACTGGCCCTGCAACACAATCTGCACCGCAACGCACTGCCACCAGCGCACGTTCGCTTCATTCCCGCCCATCAGCCACCGGACGGCATCTACGACTGCGTGCTGATCCAGCTGCCGAAAACCCTGTCGCTGCTGGAATACCAGCTGACACAGCTGCGCCAGCACGTGCATGAAAACACACTGATCATCGGCGGCGGCATGGTCAAGCACATGGCGAAATCCATGATCGATCTGTTCGAAGCGATCATCGGCCCCACGCATACCTCGCTGGCGGAAAAAAAGGCGCGGCTGGTGTTGACGCAGTTCAACCCGGCACTGCCCGTCACCGCACCCGCGCCCGTGCACTACGCCATTCCCGGATCACCCCTGCAACTGATCAATCTCGCCAATGTGTTCTCGCGGCAGCAACTGGACATCGGTACGCGCTTCCTGCTGGAACAATTTCCGGATCTGAAGAGCGCGCAGTCGATTCTGGATCTGGGCTGCGGCAATGGCGCGCTGGGGATTTACGCCGGCTGGAAAAATCCGCAGGCTACCCTGCATTTCACCGACGATTCATTTCTCGCCGTGCAAAGTGCGCGGGAGTCGTTCGCGTTGAACCGGCTGGAAAATCCTGCCCATTTTCACTGTGGCGATGGCATGGAGCAATTCGAGGGCAAGGTGGACGCCATTCTCTGCAATCCGCCTTTTCATGAAGGCAACAAGGTGCACACCGATATTGCGACACGCATGTTCCGCGGCGCGGCGCGACACCTGAACCCGGAGGGCACCCTGTACGTCGTGGCCAACCGGCACCTGGACTACCTGCCGCAGCTGCGCAAAGACTTTCGCCACTGCCAGCTGATCGCCGGCAATTCCAAATTCATTATTCTGACAGCAAGTCGTCCCATCGCCGGCTAACCGGAACCCTTCAGATGCGGCAGGTTTTTCCACCCGGCGCGTCATAAACGCCATTGCCATCGCTGTCGACAAATACCGGATTGGTGACGAAGCGCGGCGTCTCGGTGACATCAAACTGTTCAAACACGCGTGGCAACGGTTGTTTGCCAAAACCCAATACCGTGACATGGGCGTCGCGGTCGGTGGGAACGGGCAACGCAATCGTGCCGGCGTACTTGATCGCAGAATCTGCCGGATTGCTCATGGCAATGCGCGCCACTTCATCGCAATTGACGTACACCCGCACATGATCCACATCGACTTGCGGAATCGCTTCCACCGTCAGCTGCACATTCACCGTTCCGTCCCGATCGGTGAGGGTGTCACCCAGACCCGCCTCGCCATTCAGCGTGACGCGGGCAAATGCACCGAGACTGACCACCACATCTCCACCCAGGATGGACGCCACCATTTCATCGATATCAAGTTCCGGTGCGTGATCGGTCGAGGCGCGGAAATAGGTGCGTGGCGAGCCCGGCGTTTCCAGACCATGCACGTCGCTGGCGCCGGTGGCGATAATGCGATGGCCGTGATTGAGGAAGCTCATCCAGTCTTCGAAAATGCCGCTGCTGAAAACCTTCTGGTTGCCATTCATCAATTCCATGGCTTCAAAATCCCAGCTCCACAACGCGGCGTCCACCGGCAGTCCCAGTGTGCGCGGATCGATATCCGCACCCGGGGCACCTGCTATCCGGTCC
>JBMOPR010000444.1:0-6729 GCA_049323075.1 Pseudomonadota bacterium | reverse complement strand
GATGATATCCAGATAGCTGCCGCGCGGATGGGCAAAGGTACGGATGCGCGCGCCGGCATTTTTTTCCGCTGTAAAGATTTGCGCGATGTCCAGGCCATACCAGGGAATGAAATCGCGCACCCTGGCCGGGTCGCGTCGCAGCGGAAACGCAGTGGTGTGATTGGGCAGTGATGCTGTCACTTCCTGGCCGATCAGCGTGGTCAGCAGATGCTGCGCGCCCACATTCACCACGGCAGGCGCCAGATCCGTGATGATCTCGTGATCGGTGGCCACCACAATTTCCAGGCCCGCCGCCGCGGCAGTGCGAATGCGATCCTCACGGCTGACTTCACTGTCGGGGCTCGGCGCGGAATGCACATGCCCGTCATAGGACAGGTAGCCGGTGGTATCCACCCAGTGCACCAGCGTTGCATTCAGCTGCGCACGATCATAGGCGGGAATGTCGATTTCGGATTCCACCACACCGTATTCAAAACCGCGGGAAATGCCGATCTGGTAAGTGCCCGGCGGCAATGGATAAGTGCCACTGCCCGACACGCTGTAAATGTGCTCGATGATCTGGCCGTTCTGGAAAATGGTGAGTTTCGCTGGCGACGGCTTGCCATCCTGATCGACGATTTCATACTGCAGTTCACCCTGACCCTGCAGTGCAATATCGATCACCTGCGGTGTGCCGTCAGACAGTACCCCCGGCACCAGCGCCACCGGTTCCGCACTGGCGCGCCCCGGCACAGATACCAGAACACGATAAGGCTGGTCCGGCAAATACCGGAACAGCGGAACGCGATCGTCGAACTGCCCGTTTTCATCGGCGTAAGCGGTAAGAAAAGTTTCCCACGGCCAGCCTTGCAGGAAGCGCTGCTTTTGCGTCTGGAATTCAATTTTTGCAGCGGGAATCGGATTGCCGGTGAGGCTATCGGTGACGCGGATCTGCACCGGCGTTTCCACGATCCCGGCGGCTTTCGGCGCATGCTGCAGATGCGCCTTCACCGCATCGAATTCATTGCCACCGGAAACCGTGATATCAAACTGCTGCAGAAAGGAATCGCCTGCGGTGCCGGCGGCCGTCAGCAGTTGCCCCAGATAGGTATTGGCCAGCTGGCGCGCGTCGAGCAGCGCATTGACGCCGGAGATCTGGGTAGTCGTCAACGCATCCGTGCGCGCGCTGACAACATAGGCACTGCCATTTTCATTGGTGCTGACCCAGGGAATCCCGTGCTTCAATGCCAGGCCTTCCAGATCCACATCAAACGCCGAAAAATCATTGAGCACCGGCCCTTCGCCCGACGCCATCAACACAAACGCAATATTGAAACTGTTGAAACTGGCGCGGGTATTGATCAACCGGTAATGGATATTCAATGTGGGCGAATCCGGCTCCAGAATGTAATCCACCACAATGTTCAGATCGAACGGATCGGAGAGGAATTTGGGCTCGCCCTTGAGCACCGCTTCGCCCATCAACGTCAGTTCCAGCAGCCAGTAGTAACGGTCGACGCCAGTGGCGCGGACGATGGCGGCCTTGCCGTCGCTGCCATCATTGATGACCTGGATGTGCTGCGCCTGAAAGGCGCGAAAGGTCGAGCGCGGCTGATTCAGCGGGCTGAGCTTGCCGATCATCAGCGGCAGTTCGAAAAAATGTTCCTGGCTGCTCTGCCGGCAGCGGTCGACAGCAACGGCGTCCACCAGAATACCGGGGTAGTGGTAATAGGTTTTCTGTTCGCCCGGGCCGGAGATGGCGAACATGGCCTGGCTGTTGGCCAGCAGGAAATCCCCCTGCCCGGCAATCGCATTGGGGCCTTCCAGTCTGAAGTCGGGCGCGGTGATCTGCTGGGCCTGTGCGGTGCCGGGTTTCACGCAATAGGCCGCGATGCCGGGCACAGGCGCATTTGCGGTGGCGCTGCGGGTGGCTGCGTCCGGTCCATTGGCGGATGCAGGGTCGCCAGTCTGGTTGCCGCCACAGGCGGCAAGCAGGACGGCGAGAAGGGTGGTACCGAGCCAGGTCAGTCGGGTCATGGATGTGATCTTTATTGTTGTTATGGTGAAAGGCACCACTGAAAGCGGTTACCCCGACATTGTTAGCACGTTCGTTCCACACAAACAATCACCAACACTTGCCGCCCGACGGTTTGGCCGGCATTGCCTGAAAATCACCCAAGCAAACCTTGACAGGCACATAATATGTACCATTAATATAAGTATGCTTATTAATTGGAGCCTGCCGTGAGCGCCACCGACGCCCCCATCAAGAAACCCCAGGATGCCCTCGGCTTCGTCCTCAGCGACGTGGCCCGTCTGATACGGCGCAATTTCAACCGACAGGTGCAGAAGCTGGGCCTCACCCAGGCCCAGTGGCAGGTGCTGGCGTTTCTGGCCCGCAACGAGGGCGTCCGCCAGATCCAGCTGGCCGACAGCCTCGACATGCAGCCCATCAGCGTGGCCCGCATCATCGACCGCATGCAGGCGTCCGGCTGGGTGGAACGCCGGCCCGATCCCACCGATCGCCGTGCCTTCAACCTCTATCTCACGGCCCAGGCGAACCCGATCCTGGAGCAGATGTGGGATCAGGGCGCCATCACCCGGGCGGAAGCCCTGAAAAACATTCCGGCGGCAGACCAGGACCAGCTGCTGCGCACCTTGCTAAGGATGCGGGAAAACCTCGGCCACGACACCGGGGCCTGATAGTACGAGGCTAGCAGCATGAACAGCACCAGCGTGACCAATGCAAACAATACCCAACCCCGATCCAACCGGCTGCGGCACAGTCTGATGGCCCTGGGCATCGTCCTGGTGGCGGGCGGCGGCCTGTGGTCCTGGCTCACCAGCGGCCGTTACGTCAGCACCGACAACGCCTACATCAAGGCGGAAAAGATCCTGCTGGCACCGGACGTATCCGGCAACGTGGTGGCCGTGCTGGTGAAAGACAACCAGCCGGTGCACAGGGGTGATGAACTGTTCCGCATCGACCCCGCGCCCTACCGCATTGCGGCAGACCGGGCGCAGGCCGACCTGTCCACCAGCGTGCTGCGCATCAACGAACTGAAAGCCCTGTATGCGCAGAAGCAGACGGATCTGGAACGGGCCCGGGTGGAAGCGCAGTTTGCCGAGCGCGACCTGAAGCGGCAGCTGGCGCTGATTGCGAAAGGCTCGGTGTCGGAATCCCAGCGTGACGACGCCGAACTGCGCCACGACCAATCCCGCAAGGACGTGCTGAAACTGCAGCACGAAGTCACCGAGATACTGGCGTCCCTCGCCAACAAGCCCGACATCGCCGTGGCGGAGCATCCGCTGTTCATCGCCGCGCAGACGGCTGTGGCGAAGGCCAATCTGGATCTGGCGCGCACGTCGGTGCGGGCACCGGCAGACGGCATCGTCGGCAGCGCGCCCAGCGTGGGGGAATATGCCCGCGCCGGCCTGCCCCTGGTGAATTTCATTGGCACCGGCCAGGTGTGGGTCGAGGCCAATTTCAAGGAAACCGATCTGACCGACATCAAGCCGGGCCAGACCGTGTCGATCCACGTCGACAGCTACCCCGGCCAGACCTGGACCGGCAAGGTGGAAAGCATCAGTCCTGCCAGCGGCTCGGAGTTTTCCATCCTGCCGGCGCAGAATTCCACCGGCAACTGGGTGAAGGTGGTACAGCGTATCGCCGCCCGCATCAGCGTGGATGACGGGCCGCCGGATCTGACCCTGCGCGCCGGCATGAGCACGGAAGTGGAGATCGACACGGGACGCTACCCGCACCTGGGGCAGCCACCACACGTCACCCAGCAACCGCAGCAGAAGCAGCCGCCGCTGGCCACGCAACAGCCGGACACGCTGCAGGATTCATGACATGACGGCTGCCCGCCACACCGGGTTGATCACCCTGTCGATCATGATGGCCACCATCATGCAGGCACTGGACACCACCATCGCCAACGTGGCCCTGCCGCACATGCAGGGCTCACTCAACGCGACGCAGGAGCAGGCGTCGTGGGTGCTCACGTCCTATATCGTCGCCTGCGCCATCATGACCGCGCCCACCGGCATCCTCGCCGCCCGCATCGGCCGCAAGCGGCTGTTCCTGATCAGCGTCGCCGGTTTCACCTTCACATCAGTGCTGTGCGGCGTGGCGCAGAACCTGCCGGAGATGGTGCTGTTCCGCCTGCTGCAGGGCGTATTCGGCGCCGGACTGGTACCGCTGTCGCAGGCCGTTCTGCTGGATACCTATCCGAAGGAAAAACATGGCCAGGCCATGTCGATGTGGGGCATGGGCGTCATGCTCGGGCCGATTCTGGGCCCCAGTCTGGGCGGCTGGCTGACGGAGTATTACAACTGGCGCTGGGTGTTCTACATCAACCTGCCGATCGGTGTCGCCACCTTTTTCGGCATCCTGCTGTTCATGCCGGAAACCGAGAAAACGCCCTCCCGCCGTTTTGACGGTTTCGGTTTTGCCCTGCTGGCGCTGAGCATCGGCGCGCTGCAATTGCTGCTGGACCGGGGCCAGAGCAAGGACTGGTTTGCCTCCACGGAAATCGTGGTGGAATGCATCGTGGCCGGACTGGCGTTCTACCTGTTCGTGGTGCACATCCTCACCGCGCAAAAGCCGTTTCTGGAACCGGCGCTGTTCCGCGACCGCAATTATGCGGCCAGCCTGGTGCTGATCTTTGTGGTGGGCATCATCCTGCTGTCGAGCATGGCACTGCTGCCGCCCTTCCTGCAGAAACTGATGGGATTCCCGGTGATGACCACCGGACTGGTGCTGGCACCCCGCGGCCTGGGTTCCATGCTGGCGATGGCGGTGGCCGGCCGGCTGACCCGCCATGTGGACTCGCGCCTGCTGATGCTCACCGGCCTGCTGCTGACCGCCTATTCCCTGTGGCAGATGAGCCTGTTCACCACCGATGTGTCCACCCGTCTCATCGTCGAGAACGGGCTGATCCAGGGCTTCGGCATGGGCTTTGTTTTCGTGCCGCTGAGCGCGCTGGCCTACTCCACCCTGGCCCCGCACCACCGCAACGACGCCGCCGCCGTGTTCAGCCTGATCCGCAACATCGGCAGCAGTGTGGGCATTTCCGTGGTCACCACCCTGCTGGCACGCAATATCCAGATCAATCACGCGGAACTGGGGTCGCATCTGGTGAATTACGGGGCCCAGGGCAACCTGCTGGACTCCGCCACGGACCAGCTCAGCGCCAGCGGCGAAACCAGCAACAGCCTGCTGATGCTGGACAGCATGGTGAACAGCCAGGCGGCCACCATTGCCTACCTGAACGACTTCCGCCTGATGATGATGGTGGTATTGCTGGTCATCCCCCTGCTGATCTTTCTGCGCCGGACCGCCGCGCCGGCCGCGGGCAACACGGCGCCTTGAAGGCAGCACGCCATCCGGCCATTGACCCCGGTCAGCACCGGGCCGGCTCCGGCTCGTTCACCGGGGCAAAAAGTGGTATGTTCCGCTCCATCAAGCACCACCACCACCAAATTTCACCACCCCGATCTGCCGGAAATAAACGACCATGACCAGCCTTCTGAATCTCGAAGCCCTGCGCAAAGCCCAGGTCCAGACCGATCCCTTCCCCTACTTCACCGTGGACGAATCAATCCTGCCCGATGCCGTGATGGACGTGATCCGCGATTTCCCGCCGATCCGCGACGGCGGCAGCTTCAACCTGGACGACGTGAAATACGGCCCCCATTTCGACCGCCTGCTCAAGTGCCTGGACACCCCGGAATTCCGCAAGATCCTGTGCGACAAGTTCGACGTGAACGTAATGGACCTGCCGATGATGATCACCCTGCGCGGCTACTCCCGCCAGAAGGACGGCCGCATCCACACCGATTCGAAAACCAAGGTGCTCACCATTCTGATCTATCTGAATGAGAAGTGGACGGCAGAGACGGGCAAGCTGCGGATTCTGCGCAGCAAGGACAACATGGATGACTATGTGGCGGAGATCAATCCGGGCCCGGGTTCGCTGCTGGCATTCAAGGTCACCGACAACGGCTGGCACGGTTACCCGGCATTCGAGGGCAAGCGCCAGTCGATCCAGATCAACTTCCTCACCGGTGGCGCCGCCAGCAGCAAGCACAAGTTTTTCCACGGCCTGAGCGCAAAGCTGAAGAAGCTGCGTCGCAAAGGAAATGACGACGATTATTGAGAGAACGTCAGGGGCGTTCTCAGCGCATGCCCTGCAGCAGTGAATCGGGGGGCACCAGCTCCCCGGTCAGCGGCAGATGTACCACCGCCTCCAGCCCGCCCCCTTCGCGATTGCGCAGCTGCACGCGGCCGTGATGCATGTCCACCACCCGCTTGACGATTGCCAGCCCCAGCCCTGATCCCTTGGTGGAGCGGCTCTGGTCCCCACGCGCAAACGGCTGAAACAGTTCCTGCAGATTCTGCTCCGCCAGGCCCGGGCCGCGATCCGCCACGATCACGCGGATCTCACTGTCTGCCATCGCACACGACACATCCACTTCGCCACCGCCATGCCGGATCGCATTGCCGATCAGGTTGGCGAACATGCGCTTGAGCGACAACCGCTTCAGCAGAATCGGCGGCACCGGATGCAGATCGATGCGCAACACCGCGCCATCGGATTCAAACTGCGACACCACTTCCACGATCACTTCATTCAGATCGCCGGTTTCGGTTTTTTCGTCACTGCCGTCACGCACGAACATGATGAACTGGTTGAGGATCGCATTCATGTCCTCGATATCGCGGATCATGCCTTCGGTGAATTC
>JBMOPR010000443.1:0-1921 GCA_049323075.1 Pseudomonadota bacterium | reverse complement strand
GATGACCTGTTTGGATTCACCCAGCCAGGACCGGGTGGCATCCACACGCTCGCGGTCTGCCGCCACCGTGAGTTCGGCAAAGTTGTGCGCGACGTTGTAGAGCTTTTGCGCTACGCCGTTGCGGTTGTTGTACTGCTCGGGCGTGGCCACGTTGAGCGGACGGATGCCGGCCAGTACCGCACCCCACCACACCGCAAAAAAGCGGCGGTCGAAGCGCATCTGCAGCAGCACGATGGCGCCGGATGCAACGCCCGCCCGCTGGAATCCGGCGGCGGCGATATGGGCGTCTTCCACCAGCTGGGCGTAGCTGTAACGGGATTCGCGCAGATCGTTGTCGAGCAGCGTGAGGCCACGATCGGGATAACGCTGGGCCGTTTTCTGCAGCGCTTCGAACAGGTGGGAAGAGGTGACAGCCGTCGTCGGCAGTGGCGCGCCGGTCGCCCAGGCATCGGGGCGCCGGCTGATATCGAGTGCACGCAATGTAGCTCGCTGTGCCGCCGATTTTTTCGCGGGCGCCAGTTCTTCGGCATCCCAGGTTGGACGATGGACCAGGTTGCGCAGGACCAGCATATCATCGGCGGCGTAACCCGCATCACGCAACCGTGCCTGTGCAGCCGCGTGATCCACCAGCGGGCGCTGGGACAACTGCGCGATGTCGATGGTGCCAGCGGCAGTGCGCGGCAGTTGCGGATACAGCGCGATATCGTCCAGCTGTCCTGGCTGGATCTGTTGCTGCAATTCCAGCTGCCAGTCGAAGCGGCGACGTTCATCAACGCAACCGATGAACAGGCGCTGTAACTCGATTGGTGTTTGGGTTGCCTCGCCGCGCAGGGTTTGTTGAATTACGCAGAATTCCTGTCCGACCAGGGCCGGGATCTGTTCCAGCAGTGCGGACTCCATTGCAAGATTACGCTGCGGCTGCGGCAGGATGCGATCCGCTCCGCCTTGCTTCGCATCTTCTGCGATTGCCGCCACCAGATCCGCCAGCGACTGGTTACCATCCGCGTGCAGAAACTGCTGCATGAACCGCTGCACCTGCTGGCCCATGCGCGCCACTGTTTCGGGTCGGTACAAGCTGGTCTGATAGGTCCAGTTCAGTTCAAAACGGTCGCCCAGATCGCTTACCGCCAGCATCACATCGTAGGGCGCACCGCGCGGGCCGGACATGGGCAGCACTGACTTGATCCAGTCGTCCTGCGCCATTTCGGCATTGCCCTGGTGCCATACGAACATCAGCTGGAACAGCGGCGTGCGACTGCTGTCACGGGGCGGATTGCAATCCTGCACCACCGATGGAAATGGATATTCCTGATGCTCCATTGCCGACAGCAGTGTGCGCTTCACCTGCTGGAACAGGCTGGTCAGAGTCGCGTGCGGCTGCACCTGTGCTCGCAGCACGACCGGATTGGCGAAATCACCTACCACCTGGTCCATGCCCTTGCGGGAGCGTCCCATGGTGGGGGTGCCGATCAGAAAATCCTGCGCGCCGGTGCGCTGGCTCACCAGCAGTTGCAGCGCAGCCTGCACAAAAACGAAAGGTGTGATGCTGTGGCTTTTGCAGAACGCGCGGATGGCGCGGTAACGCTCCGACTCCACTTCCTGTTTGATGATTTTGCTTTGCAGCAGCAGCACCGGCGGCCGGGGAAAATCCGTCGGCAGGCTCACCGTCATCGGCGCACCGCGCAACGCACGCTGCCAGTACCGACGTTCCTTTTTGCCGCGCTCGCTGTCCATGAACTGTTGCTGCCACTCGACATGCTGGCGATAGGTGGCTGCCAGCGGCTCCAGCGACAGCACTTCACCGCGCGCGGCACGCTGGTAATAATCCTTGATGTCCTTGGCGACGATCAGCAGCGCCCACAGGTCGGCGCCCACATGCTGGATGGTGGCAATCAGGATGTCGCCGCGCACGCTGTTGCGC
>JBMOPR010000442.1:0-17195 GCA_049323075.1 Pseudomonadota bacterium | reverse complement strand
CCAGTACGCGCACCGTGTTGTCGCTGCGATCGTAATTCTGCAGTTGCAGGTGCAGCAGTTCGCTTAACCGCAAGCCCGAAGAATAAAACAGTTCCAGAATGGCGCGGTCGCGCACGGACAGCGGATCGTTGTCGCGGATATCCAGCAGCTGGCTCATCTGGTCCACGTCCAGCGTGTGGGGCAGGCGTTTTTCACCCTTGGGCGGGCGGATGCCCACGGCGGGATTCAGCTGCATTTTTTTCTGCTGCATCAGAAAGCGGAACAGGCCGCGCAGGCTGGCCAGCTGCCGTTGCAGGGATTTGCTCTGGCTGCCCTTGCGGTGGCGCTCGGCGATCAGCATGCGGATGTGGTGCGGCTGCAGATGGGCGCAGTCGGTGACTGCATTTTTTGCGCAGAAGGGTTTCAGGTGTTCCAGATCGCGGCGATAGGCGTCCACCGTGTGTTGCGACAGCAGGCGCTTCTGTTGCAGGTGATTCAGATAATCCTCAACCGCTGCATCGATGGCGCTGGCACTGGCGGATTGCGGATCGGTCATCGTTATCCCAGCAGATGATACAGACGGCGGCTGAGAATTTCGCCGATGTAGCTGGCGAACGTGGTGTCCATGTTCGAGGTGTAGTGGTTGGGATCGGTGCTGCCCACGGCGAGCAGGCCGATCTCGCCGCGGAAATTCAGCGGGATCAGGGCGGCGGAACCTTCGGACTGTTCATAGCCGGGAAACAGAAACGCCATTTCCTTGCGTCGCAGCGTGGTGCAGGTGATGCGTTCACCCCGCAGCAGATCCCCCAGGATCGCCTGCAGTTCGTGCTTGCTGGTGAAAATGATGTTGCCCGGTTCGCGTTCGGTGCCGAACAGCAACAGGCTGACGCAGTCGAGCTGGAAATCCTGCAGCAGGCTGCGTTGCAGCGTGGCTTCACAATCGGCCAGGGTATCGGTTTCCAGCAGGGCCAGGCCCAGCTTGCGGATCTGGTTGAACAGGCGGTCGTTGTCGCGGGCCACGTTCACCAGTTCGTTGAGTTTGTGGCGCAGTTCAGTGTTGCGGGTGCGCAGCACGCTGGCCTGCTTTTCCAGCAGCGAGGACGCATTGCTGTGGCCATGGGGCAGTTGCAGATCAAACAGCAGGTCGGCGCGGTTGACGAAAAAATCCGGATGGGCACGCAAGAACGCGATGACGTCGGCGGCGGTGAGTTTGTCCTGCTTGGATTTGCCCACGGTGATGTCGGTCATAGCGTAATGGTCCCCTCGTATACGGTTGTTGCTGGCCCGGTCATCAGTACCGGATGGCCTTCGCCCCGCCATTCGATCTGCAAGGTGCCGCCGGGCAGCGTCACGTTCACTTTGTTGTTCACCCGCCCTGCTGCGATATTCGCTACCGCCGCCGCGCAGGCCCCGGTACCGCAAGCCCGGGTCTCGCCCACGCCGCGCTCGAATACCCGCAGGCGCAGGTTGTCGCGGTCCACCACCTGGCAGAAGCCGATGTTGGCCTTGTTGGGAAAATGCGGATGGGCTTCCAGCAGTGGCCCCAGCTGTTCCACCGGCGCCGTATCCACATTGTCCACCTGCAGCACGCCGTGGGGGTTGCCCATCGACACGCAGGCCATCTGCACGGTTTCGCCTTCGGCGGTGAACTGGTATAGCGGTTGTTGCTGCGGCGCGATCAGGGGAATCCGTTCCGGTTCGAAAATCGGGGCACCCATGTTCACGGTGACCAGTCCGCCGCTCACCAGTTGCAATTCGATGCGGCCGGTGTTGGTTTCCACCGGAATCACGTTCTTGTTGGTGAGATTCTTATCATAGACGAAGCGGGCAAAACAGCGAGCGCCATTGCCGCATTGTTCCACTTCAGTACCGTCGGCGTTGAATATGCGGTAGCGGAAATCCACGTCGGGCGAGGTGGGCGGCGACACCAGCAGCAACTGGTCGAAGCCGACGCCGGTGTGGCGGTCGGCCCAGCGCTGGATCATGTCGGGGGTCAATTCCACGTTCTGCGTCACCTGGTTGATGACCATGAAATCGTTGCCCAGTCCGTGCATTTTGGTGAATTCGATTTTCATCGTCTCAGGATACCAGTGATTCCAGGGCCAGTTGGTCGTCGTAGGTTTCGCGGCGGCGCACGATGTGGAAGTGGTCGCCATCCACCATCACTTCGGCGGCGCGGTTACGGGTATTATAGTTGGAACTCATCACAAAGCCGTAGGCGCCGGCGGAACAGACCGCCAGCAGGTCGCCCGGCGCGATGGCCAGTTCGCGGTCCTTGCCGAGGAAATCGCCGGTTTCGCACACGGGGCCCACAATGTCGTAGGTCTGTTTTTGCGCTTTTTCATTCGGTTGCAGCGGAATGATGTTCTGCCAGGCACCGTACAGGGAAGGCCGGATCAAGTCGTTCATGGCGGCGTCCACCACGGCGAAGTTTTTCACTTCGGTGGATTTCAGCAGCAGCACTTCGGTGAGCAGGATGCCCGCGTTTGCCGCAATGGCGCGGCCCGGTTCCATCAGGATTTTCAGGTCGCGGTCACCCAGTTTGTGCAGCAGTGCGGTGACGTAGGTTTGCGGCGTGGGTGGCTGTTCGTCGCGATAGCGCACACCCAGGCCGCCGCCGATATCCAGATGACGGATGTGGATGCCGTGGGCGGCGAGCTGGTCGATGCGCTCCAGCACCTTGTCCAGCGCGTCCAGAAACGGCGTGACGCTAGTGAGCTGCGAGCCGATATGGCAGTCGATGCCGGTGATTTTCAGATGCGGCAACGTTGCCGCGTGCTGGTACACCGCCAGGCTGCGGTCGATATCGATGCCGAACTTGTTCTGTTTCAGGCCGGTGGAAATGTAGGGGTGGGTCTGGGCGTCCACGTCCGGATTGACCCGCAGGGAGATATGGGCAATCTTGCCCAGCGATCCTGCCACGTCGTTCAGGGTATCCAGTTCCGCTTCCGATTCCACGTTGAAGCAGTGCACGCCGACTTCCAGCGCCCGCACCATTTCCCCGCGCAGCTTGCCCACGCCGGAGAACACGATTTTGGCGGGATCCCCGCCCGCCCGCAGTACCCGTTCCAGTTCGCCCTGGGACACGATGTCGAAGCCGGCGCCCAGTTGGGCCAGCACGTTCAGCACCGCCAGATTGGAATTGGCTTTTACGGCATAGCAGATCAGGTGGGGGTGGCTACCGAAGGCGGAATCGAACGCGCGCCAGTGGCTTTCCAGCGCCGCGCGGGAATAGACGTAGCAGGGGGTGCCGACGGCGGCAGCGATGGCCTGCGCCTCGACCTGTTCGGCGTGCAGGCGGTTGTTGCGGTATTCAAACTGGCTCATTGGGTGGTCTCTTCAGAGGGCGCTTGGGGTTTGGGTTCCAGCGTAATGGTCGCTGGCTGCTCCGGGGATGGGGCAGCCGCTTCGTTGCCGGCTGGCGCAGTGGCTGGCGTGGACGCCGCGGGTTCCGCCGTGGCTTCGCTGGCCGGAGCTGTTTCCACGGGCTTGCAGGTACGGCTGCGGCAGGTTTGTTCCACCGTTGCACCTGGGGCATTGGGGTCGTCTTCCGGCAGGTAGAGATCGCCTTTCTGGCCGCAGGCGGCAGTAAGCGCCAGCAGGCCGATCAGTAATGGGATGCGCATGGAATATTCCGGGTGAGCGGGGACTGGCCATTATAACCAAGCGGCCGCCAAATCAGGAGGCTTTCCGTTCAGGCGGCTTTCCGTTCAGGACGACTTCAACGCCTGGTTGATGGCGGTTTCCAGTTTTTCCTTGTGTTGCAGGAACTGCACGGTCTGCAGCGGGGCGCCGCCGGCCAGGTCCAGCTGGCTCAGGTCCAGGTCGGTGATGTAGATGGGATAGCGCTCGCGCTTGCGTCGCAGCGAGGCGATATGGCCGGCCACGGCGGCAAACAGGGCGTCGCCGTATTCCAGCTGGGAAAATTCCTGGTCATCGCAATATACGGTGTAGAACACGTCGCCGAACGTGCCGGTCTGGGCGATGGCCTGTACGTGGTGGAACTGTTTGGAATCCACCACTTCCAGCAAAGGTTTTCGCTCGCTCTGAAATTCGCCGCGATTGTTGCGCTTGAGTTCGTAGTACGCCACCTTTTGCAGCTGCGGTTGTGGCGTGGAATACCCGTCGCGCTGGTTCACCGTGGTGCGGCGATGCTGGATATTCTGCAGGAACAGGCGGATCGGATTGAGCAGGGTTTCCTCGTCGACATTGTTCTTCTGGGTACAGAACAGCGAGCCGAGCTCGTCATGAATGTAGATTTCACTGCTGTCGTTGTTGCGCAGGTAGAACACCTGCACGCGGTCGGGAGAGGCCAGCTTGCTGATCACCCGCAGCGGATGTTTGTCGAGCGCGTTACGGTCCAGCACGATCGGGCTGTAGGTCTGTTGCGGTTCGCTCAGCACGTCGAGCAGTTCGCGACGTGAACGCAGGCCGCGCACCACCGGCACATTGCGCTTGAATTGCAGCAGGTAACTGTACTGTTCGATTTCCAGAATGTAGCGGGTGTGAATGGTGCGGGTGCCGCTGTAGTAGCAGGCAATGATGTCGCGGAACAGTTCCTCCACCCGGGTGGCGATTGAGCTGGCGCGGGTGGGGCAATAGCAGCGCACGTCGAGCTTCGGCAACGGAATCGAGCCATCCGGCGGGATCTGCCGCAGATAGTGCACCAGACAGTCGATCAGCGCGTTCTCGCCGGAAAAATGGCTGCAGATGATTTCCCCCCAGCTGTTGCAGAGGATCTGGTCCACCGTCACCACCAGATTGTGGTGCAGCGCGCTGTAGCTGAGCGCATCGGTCTGGTCGGTGAGGCGGTGGATGCCTTTCTGCGTCATCGGCCGCATCGGATCGAGACCGGCATTCAGGTACAGCACGATGCGGGTGGGAATTGCCGCGTGCAGGAAATTTTCCTGGGCGGCATAGGGCGCGCCACCAGGGAACAGCTGAAACAGCGATTGCACGGTCTGTTGCAGTTCGGCATCGGTCATGTCGGTGCCGTTGGCTTCCGCCGACATGCGGGTGCTGGCGTCCAGCAGGCCGTTGAAATAGCTCCAGGTCATCAGCTCGATGATGCTGCGTGCCTTCTTGACCGGTTCGCGGCCCTTGGCCTCGCGCATTTTCAGGTAGCCCTGGTACACCGCCCAGTAGTCGTTGATGCCGTGCTCGGTGTCGCGCACGTAGTGAAATGACAGGTGCTCTTCCACCAGCGAGGCAGCGATGCCCGGATTCACCAGTTCAATTTTGCCGCCCTTGCGTTCGAAGGCCGCATACAGCTTTCGCCCCAGCAGGTTCATGTCCTCCTGCTTGATCGAGGCCTCGATGTCGTTGTCGCGGGCGAACGCCGACAGCACGCGGTAACTCTGGTTGAGTTCCTGCACCAGCTCCTGCCGTTCCGCGCGTACCCGGGTCACTTTCCAGTGTTTGCGGTTATCCAGCTGCTTGATGTAGCCGTCATCCCAGCCCCATTCGCGGGTCAGCCGGATCATCAGGTGCCGGCGCCAGGAGCAGTCCGCTGCTTTCACCGCGCGGCTCAGGCTTTCGTTCACCTTGAAATAGAAACAGTGACGGATCAGTTCCAGCCGCCGCAATTCCTGGCGTGTGCTGAGGTAGCGTTCGATCTTGCGGTACAGCATCACGTAAGGGTCCAGCTCATCCAGATCCAGCTGGCCGGCGTAGACTGCTTTTTTGTACATCACGCTCAGGCTTTCCACCTCGGGATACTCGCCGGCGTACACTTCGGTGAGCACGATCTTGATGACGGATTTGTAAGGCGAATCGATTCCCTTGTACAGCTGCCACATGCCGGCGCCGATGAATTCGCCGGCGGGAAAATCGGAGATGCCGCCGAAATCCACACAGTCGTCTTTTTCGATGAAGCGGTTGCGCACCAGCTTGTCTGCCAGTGCGTCGTAATTTTTTTCGTTGTACGCCGGCACCATCCACCACAGCGGATAGCGCCCCGCCACCATGATGCTGGTGCGGTAAAACTCGTCCAGCAGCAGGTAATGCTGCGCGCTGCCGCAATCCTCGCCGGACAGATCGCTGCGCACGCCGGTGCGGAACTTGATCGGGTCCATCAGGAAGAAATGCACTTCCAGTCCGGTCTCGTCGGCCCAGCGTTCGATGGCGCTGAGCTTGTCCTGCAATTCGTCGATGGCTTCCTGGGGAATGCCCGGGTCGTAGCAGATCCAGATATCCATGTCGCTGGATTCCGAATGTGCCACGGTGCCGGTGCTGCCCATCAGAAAAATGCTGAAGATGCGCGGCTGGTGATTCACCTTGCGCCGGTAGACGAAGCTGCGGGAGATGGTCTGGGCCGCCCGCAGATTTTCTTTTTCGGGGGTGAAACCACACACACCGCTGGGCGTGCGTCCAGAGACATAGCCGGGCAGTGACGGGTGGTTGATATGCAGTAGTAACGGCAACGATTCCAGGAACAACCGGTGGCGGCTGCCGAGCGTGGATAGCATACGCTCCAGCCTGCCGTGATTGACCTGCAGGAAGCGCTCTTTGAGCTGCTTCAGCTGCTTGCGGTCAATCCCGTCCTGCAGATCGGGTGCAATTTCTTTGGGCTGAGACATCCATCCAAGTATAGGGCGGGTGGTGAATTTTGCCCGCCTTCGCAGCCCCGGGATTTTTCGCCGGAATTTCAGGGGGTTGGTGAGTTGGATGCCGTTCGGGCCAGGTCAATGGGGGAATGTTTGACCCCTATCAAGGCAGGCCGCTACCGGCACGGGTGTATGCTGGGGCCAGTCGTTTCTGTCTACCTACCAGCAAAAGGATGCTAACCATGGGATCGTACATCGTTCTGGCGGCCGATCAGGCCCGTGCCCGTCTGTTCAAGGCCGAGAAGCGCGAGGGGGCGCTGGTGGAAATTACCGGAATGGCGAACCCCGAGGCGCGGTTGCGGGAACAGGATCTGGTGAGTGACGCCAGTGGCGGCAATCCCCACGACATTGGCAATCACGATTCGGCTCACCAGCATGTGGCAGAGGTGTTCGCCAAGCAGGTGGGACAGGCATTGGAGCAGGCGCTGCAGGCTCACAAGCCGGACCGCATCTATGTGCTGGCCAGTCCGTCCTTTCTGGGCCTGCTGCGCCCCCACTGGAGCACCGCGCTGAAAGGCAAAATCGCGCAGGAGTTTGCCAAGGATGTCAGCCGGATGCCGGCGGAGCAGATCCGGTCGCACCTGCCTGAGCTGCTGTAACCTCCACCACATGGCCGCGCCATTCCACCTGTTGCAGGTGCGGCCAGACATCCCCCCGTTTCGCCCAGTCGGCCACGTGCAGTTCGCCGGCGCGGAATTCCAGTCCCAATAATCCCCACGCTGCTGTCAGCATGCGCGCGGCTGACCCGGTGTACCAGCTCCAGCCGCCACGGCCCTCATAGCCCGGGCCGAAATACACGTCGGCCGGTTGCTGGTGTGGTTCCAGGCCGTAGTTGAGCCAGCGTTCCGGCGTCGTGTGGGTGAGGGGTGAAATCTTGTGCCACAGGGTACCGGCGCGGGTGCGCCAGTGCTGTGCGGCAGCGGCGTTGCCCTGTTGTTCCAGCATGTCGGCCAGGTGCAGTGCGGCGTCGACCAGCCAGGAACTGCCGTGGGAATACTGGGCGCCGTTTTCGCGCACGCCCGGCGGATATTGCGTGATGCGGCCGGGGCGCGGTTGCGCGTCGTCGGTGAACGGCGGTGTCAGCAGCAGCACGATGGCGTCCCGTTCGAGCGCCGACAAGCCGTGACTCAGGGCTTTTTCGCCGTGGGCAGCATCCACCGCGCCGCTCAGGATCGGCCAGGACGACATCAATGCGTCGGGGAAAATCAGTTCTTCGCCGTTGTCGGTAATCGCCCGCACATAACGGTGTTCGCGCCATTGCTGGTCGAGCGCGTTTTTCAGCGCGGCGGCACTGGCGCGCAGGTGTTCGCTGGTGGCGTGGTCTTCCTGCGCGGCAGCGACCGGCGCGAAATCCAGCAGCACGCTGTACAGGAAGAAGCCCAGCCAGACGCTTTCGCCCTTGCCGTGATGGCCGATGGCATCCAGGCCGTCGTTCCAGTCGCCGGTGCCCATCAGCGGCAGGCCGTGTTCGCCCAGACGGGCCAGCACGCGGTCGATGGCCAGTTTGCAGTGTGCGTACAGCGACGCCTTCTCGCGCGATCGCAGGGGCACGAACACAATGCCTTCCACCTTGGGTGGAATCGGTTTGCCTTCGATGAAGTGCACGGATTCCTTCCAGATCTCGTCGTCACCGCTCACCTTCACGTAATGCAGTGCCACATACGGCAGCCACAGCATGATGTCGGACGCATGGTTGCGCGCGCCGATGCCGGTCTGGCCATCCCAGGTGGTGTGCCACCATTGCAGGGTGTCGCCTTCCAGGAATTGTTGCTTGGCATGCAGCAGGATCTGCTGGCGGCACAGGGCCGGATGGGTGGCCGCCAGTGGAATCACATCCTGCAGCTGGTCGCGGAAACCATAGGCGCCGCTGCGCTGGAACGGGCCGCTGCGTCCCCACAGGCGCGCGGTGACGAGTTGATAGGGCAGCCAGTCGTTCACCATGCGGTCGAAGCCGGGGTCGCGGGTTTTTACCCGCAGTCCGCCCAGGAAATCGTGCCACCAGGCATGGGTGCGGATCAGGGCTTTGTGCAGGGCGTCAGTGCTGCGCAGCTTGTCGATGATGTCGCCGGCCTGCTGCAGCGAACCGGCCTGGCCCAGAATCAGGCCCAGCTGGATCGATTGCCCGGGCGGAATCGTCACGACACTGGTGAGCGCTGCTACCCGGTAGCCGATATCCATGGCTGTGGAATCGGCCTTGCCGGTGCGGGCCATGCGCGGTGTTTCCACCGTGCCGCCTTCGCCGATGAAGTGGCTGTACTGGGTTTCCACCGCTTCCGGCTGGAAGCTGGCGGCGACGAACACCGGGCCGCGGCGGAACTGGTGGCCGGGATTTTCTGCGAAAAAAGCCTGCTTTTTCTGGTCCCAGTGCAGGTTGAGCGTGCCACGGCTGTCGCCGGCGATTTCCGCCAGTACCAGCTGCAGGCTGGCGCACACCCGCAGGCGCAGGGGCTGGTCGCCGTCGTTGCGTAGTGTGAGCAGGCGGCCTTCGGCGGGCTGGCTGGGCAGGGTGAACACATCCATTTCCAGCGTGAAATGGCCCCGGCGGGCGCGGTACTGCACGCTACCCAGGTGGAATTCGGTCTGCAGTTCCTCGCTGCCTTTCTGGTCGGCGCCGCCTTCCAGCCGCAGTGGCAGGCGCAGCAGCGGTTCGTCGTTGTCGATGTCCCAGAAATACCAGGCCTGGCCGGGCAGGCTGGCGGAACCGGGGCCCAGCTTGAACGGTGTGATGGCGTTCTGCTGCGAGTTGCCGCAGAAGGAATACACCGCGCCCTCGTTGTTGGCGAAGGCGCCGTAGCCCAGCGCATTGGCCATGGGATGCGACCAGGGCCGTGGGGTGTTGCTGCCCACCTGCAGGCTGCGGCCGTCGGCGCTGAAACCCCAGGGGCTGCACTGGTTGTCCGGGCAGGGCAGCTCCGGCCGGTGCTGGCGTGGCTGGTTCAGGATGTGCGCCAGTTGTTCCGCGCTCAACACGGGAGCTTTCAGGTGCCGGTGCAGCAGGTTCATGGCGTCCTGGCGGCTGGCGGCCCAGCCTTCCACGAAGGTGATTGTCACGTGGGCGCCGGGGGCCAGCGTCACTTCCACACCCAGGCTGGCGCAGGGGTCGAACTGGTGCAGGGTGCCGGCTTCCAGCAGCAGCGGCTCGCGGTGGAACAGGGTGGCCGGGAAACGTTTGGAACCGGCGCCGAGGATACCGGAGCGGGTGTCCTGGAAGCCCAGCAGGCGGGTACCCTGCGGCAGCGGTGCCAGGGCATGGAAATAGGTTTCCCCTGCTGGCTGCTTGTTGAAGCCCGTGAGCAGCCGGTTGCTGGCGAACAGGGCCTGCAGCGGCGGCACGAACGCGGTGGCGATGTGCAGGTCGTTGAAGCTCTGGTGGCGGTCGGCGGCGCCGTTGGCGCGCAGCATGAGATCGCGGAAGCTGATCAGTTGCACCACCCGTTCGCGGCTGCCGGTGTTGGTGAGGGTGATGTCCCAGCGTTCCAGCGCGTCGTTGCGGTGCACGCTGACGTTGGCGTGGGCCTGCAGATCCCGGTGCAGGCAGGAATAGCCCAGGGATTTACGCTGCGGATGCACGCCGTATTGTGCGCCGGGGGCCGGGCGGGGCGATGAATGCAGCGACCAGATTTCCGGTGTGCTGTGGTCGCTGTCTGCTGCGGACGGGGTTTCCAGCAGATAGAAAATCTTGCCGGTGGCCGACAGGGTGGACAGCGGGCGCTGGGTCAGGTCCACCTGCTCGCGGTTGCCGGCACTGCGCTGGGCCAGGCTGAAGCCACGTCCCTGCGGGTCCAGTTCCAGTGCGTAGCGTTCATTGCTCAGTTTGAAAATCTGTGTGGCCCAGCCGCCATAGCGCTGGTGCGAGCCGCCACCCTTGCGCAGGCGTACCGCCGCCACCAGCACGCCCAGGCAGGCAAAACCGGCGCACAGCCAGGCGCTGGCGGAGATGGCTTCGGCCTGGGCCTGCAACGCCATCTGTTCTGCGGTGTTCCAGGCGGTGTCCCATTCCTGGCCGCGCGGAATGTAGAACGGCAGCAGCAAGGGCATCCAGGTGCCGAAGCGGCGCAGCCCTTCCGGAATGTAGCGGGTAGCGGACGGATAGCCCACGGCGCGGGCGGTTTTCTCGTCCAGCATGTCGCCGCCGATGAAGGACAGGTTCACCAGCGTGGCCACGCGCAGGCCCATGTGATCGAACCAGATCAGGATGCGCAGCCAGTCGAACGCCAGCAGACTCATGAACAGGTTGAGACTCCAGGTACGGAAGCCGGTGTCGTCCATCGCCAGCGACATGCCGGTCGCCACCAGCGTGCGCACGGCGCCGTCCTGGTTGTACCAGGCCGGATCGGGCGCCATGCGCAGGAACGAATAGATGATCGGCGCCATCCACAGGCCCCAGCGCTCGACTCTCAGTGCTTCGGCGATCACTTTTTTCAGGCCCACCGTGGTGGTGAATTCGCGGATCGGGCGGGTGCTGCGCTGCAGCAGCGCGGTGAGGAATACCAGGTTGAGACTGAACAGCGGCGCCGCCATCGACCAGCTGATCACGCCGGACAGGGATTCGTTGAACAGCAGCCGGCCGCCGCCGGTTTCCAGACCCAGATTCAGTGCGCCCCATTTGCTGAACAGCGGATAGATGATGTACGGCTCTGGGTTGGCCACACTCAAGGTGGCGTAGCGCGCGAATTTTTCCAGGATCACCTGCAGCTGGGTGGTTTCGCCGTACCAGGTCAGCGCCGCGCCGACCACGCCGCCCAGCAGCATTTCCACGGCGTAGACTTTCCAGCCCTGCAGAAACTGGCGCTGACCGCGTGCGATGCGCAGCCAGTCGCGCGCCAGATGCACGCCACTGTAGGCGATCGCGCCCAGTGCAAAACCGTAGCCGGAACGCTGCCACGCGCCGTGCCCCGGCAGCTGCTGGTCCAGCGCCAGCACGATGCCGCTGCCGATCACCAGGCCCCGCACATAATTCAGTGGATCACGCAGGCTGGTCAGCAGTCGCGCCACGAACGGCGCACTGCCGTCGAAACTTTCCACGATGGTTTTCGCCAGCGGAAACAGCAGCATGCCCAGCAGCGCGCCGCTTACATACGGGAATGCCACGATCAGCGCCGCCAGGCTGTTATAGCCACCCGCCAGCAGGTGCACCAGAATCATGAACAGGCCACCGTACACTGCGCCGCGATAGGCGCCCTGTTTCAGGTGTTCACGGGCGCGGTCCAGCGTGGGTGCGCGGCCTTCCAGCGCATCCATCAGGAAACCGGTCACCAGATAGGTTTGTGCCCACAGCGCCGCCTGCGCCAGCACCGATGTCAGCACCACGGCCATTACCTGCAGCAGCGGCACCGACAGTTCAGTATGCAAACGCCAGGGAATATCGGCGATGGTGGGGGCCAGGGTGGCCAGTGCCGACACCCCCAGCAGCGTCAGCATCAGGGGCGGATGCAGGCCGAAGGTCTGCCGTGTCACCGACGCCAGCAGCTGCACCAGGATCAGGTTGAACGCCAGCACCACCAGCAGGCGCAGCACCAGATCCGCCATACCGGCCGACAACGCCGATTGCAGCAGGGTCAGCGCCTGTGCCGGCAGCGTCGGTGCCACCAGCAGCAACAGCCAGTTGAACAGGCAGGGTGCCAGCAGCAGCGCGATCAGCTCGCGCAGGCTGAGGCCGCGTCCGCGCACCACCAGCGAACCGGCTTCCACACAAAAACACAGGAACAGCAGCAGGGTGGCGCCGACCCGGCTGAAGGTGAACACGCCATTCAGATCCGCCGGAATGCTCCAGATCGGCAGCGCCATGTCCACCCGCAAATTGAAGAACAGGAAAATGAACGCGACGCGCGCAACATCCAGCAGCGTGAACAGGGTGCGGGTCAGCGCCCAGCGCAGCAGGCCGAATGCGCCGGCAGCCATGCCGGTGCCCAGTGCCAGCCACTCCGGCGAGCCATGCATGCTGCCGATCCAGACTGCAGTCGCTACCAGCCAGAATGCCAGCAACCAGCCCCGCGCCGCCAATACCCGCTCACCCGGGCGACTTGCCCGCATTCCCCCTGCAACCGACGACTGCATCATGCCTGTAACATGCCTCTGTGGTTGTTGCTGCTGTAGAACACGCTTTGCCCCTTGAATGTGCCGGTCCGGAGATCGCAGGAGTCCGGAAAAATGTGAAGGGCCCGGATTCTAGCCCAGACTGTGCGGTGCTGGCTTGCGTGGGATCACGCCAGGCGCGGTTAGGGGACGAACATGATGAAAGTATAGAAGACGGGCGGGATTCAGACCGGTATTACCCGGTAGCCGTTGCGGCCGGCTTTTTTCACTGCATACAGCGCCTGATCGGCCTGCTCCACCATGGCGTCAGGCTTGATCGGACGCCCGTTCACCAGCGCGATACCGATGCTGGTGCCCACCTTCACCACCTGCTCATCCAGCACGAATTCGCTGGCTGCCAGCTTTACGATCTTGGCGGCCAGGCCTTCCGCATCTGCCGGGGAATTCAGCCCTTCGGCAATGAGGGTGAATTCATCGCCGCCGAGGCGGGCCAGTGTATCGCTGCCACGGATGGTGGTGAAGATGCGCGCCGAAAACGCCTGCAGCAGCTGATCGCCAGCGGCGTGGCCCAGGCTGTCGTTCACCTGCTTGAAGTGATCGATGTCCAGGTACATCAATGCCAGCCAGTCCCTGTTGCGGACATTGCGGGCCAGTGCCTGTTCCAGCCGGTCGAAAAACAGGTTGCGGTTGGGCAGGCCGGTGAGCTGGTCGTGCTGCGCCATCTGCTGCAGCCGGGCTTCGTTCTTCTTGCGCTCGGTGATGTCGTGCAGGAAGGCGTGGAACTGGTACTGGCCTTCGATTTTGATGGCGCTGATGGTCATTTCCACCGGGATTTCACCGCGCTCACGGGTGAGCGCCATGGCCTGGATGCGGCGATCGAGCATGACCGGCACACCGGTCTGGTTATAGCGGATCAGTCCGCCAAAATGGGCGTCGCGCATGGCGGACGGAATCAGTATGCCGGCCATGGGCTTGCCGATCACTTCGTCGCGCAGCCAGCCGAAGGTTTTTTCCGCCTGTGGATTCCATTCGGTGATGATGCCAGCGTGATTCATGCCGACGAAGGCATCGAGCGACCCCTCGATGATGCGGCGGGTACGGGCCTCGCTGGCGCGCAGGAAATTTTCGTAGCGGTTGCGCAGATCCATTTCGGACTGCAGCGCCTCGATCGCGCGGCTGCGTTCCCGCAACAGGGTCTGATTGGTGTCGAACGCCATCTGGTGGGCCAGCGCGCTGCCCATCAATCCGGCCATCAGCTGCAGGGTCTGCGCATCGTCGGCGCTGAAGGCGTGAGGCTGCAGTGCCAGCACTTTCAGCACCCCTGCGGCATCACCGTCCTTGATCAGGGGCGCCACGATCATCGAACCGGCGCCCACCAGGCGGCAGGCCTCGGCATCCACGCGCGGATCGCTGGCGGTATCGTCCGATTGCAGCAACGTGCGCTGTTGTACGCACAGGCCCGACAGGCTGCCGTTGATTTTGAGCCGCTTGCCCACGAATGCCGCTCCTGTGCCACTGCCGGCGCGGTAGACCATCTCGTCGCCTTCGATCAGTTCCACCACCACACCACTGGCGGGCGTGATGGCCTGCATGCGTTCCACCACCGTCTGCATGAACGCAGCCAGATCCAGCTGCGCGTTCGCCAGCATCGCCTGGGTGGTGACGATCTCATGCAGACGGCGGGCGTTGCGGCGGATCTGCAGCAGGTGTTCACGGTCGGCAGAAATGTCCTGCACCAGCAAGACGAAGTGCGGTTTGTTCTGCTCACCGGCTCGGGCGTAGAACGCATTGAAGCGCACCCAGACAGGATGACCGTTGCGATGAAGATAGCGTTTTTCCAGCATGCAGTTGGGCAATTCGCCCTGTCGTAGCAGGTCAAGGTGGTGGCGGTCGTTTTCGACGTCGTCAGGATGGGTAATGGATTGGCAATCGGTCGCCAGTAGTTCTGCAGCGGTGTATCCCAGCATGTCACAGAGGGCCTGGCTCACTCTCAGCCAGCGACCGTCATCCGCGGCAATGGCTGCGCCAATGGCGGCATGTTCGAATGCGGCAAGCAGCAATTGCTGGTCGTGGGGGGTGAATTGCAGTGGCATGACCGACAACACCTGAAAATCCCTTGTCAATTGAGTGTAACGGCTGGGCCCGATCACGCAAATTGTAGGGATTTAATGCACGAACTGTGAGGGTATAAGCGCAGTGGTGTCAGGGGGCGGTGTCGCCCGCAGATGATGGTGGTGCAGTGGAGGTGTCAGCGGGCATCACCCGGTTGCGGCCGGCGTGCTTGGCCTGGTATAGCGCCGTATCCGCCTCCTGCACCAGTTGTGTGTGGCCATCGCGCTGCGTTGGCTGGTGCGCGGCGGCACCGACACTGACAGTGAGACGCAACTGCTGGCCGGAGGGAATGCTGATGGTCAGCGATTCGATCTTGCGCCGGATACTTTCCGCCACCGTGCGGGCGCCCTCCAGCGGGGTGTTGGGCAGCAGCACGGCAAACTCCTCGCCACCGTAGCGGGCTACCATGTCCGGTGGCCGCTTGATGCATGCGGTCAGCGCGCGCGCTGCATTCTGCAGACACATGTCGCCCACCAGATGGCCATGGGTGTCGTTTATTTTCTTGAAATAGTCCAGATCCACCATCAGCAGGGCCAGTGGTGTGCCTTCGCGGGCGGCGCGCCGGTATTCCTTGTCGAGCATGTCGTCGAAGTGGCGCCGGTTGGCGGTGGCGGTGAGCGCGTCGGTGATGCTGGCCTGCAGCAGCAGATGATTGAGGTATTCCAGTTCCTGGGTACGCGATTTCACCTGTTTTTCCAGTTCCACATTCATCGACAGCTGCATCTCGATCACTTTCTTTTGCGCTGCCTCGGAGGCGGCGCGATCCTGGTTCACCCGGTCTGCCAGGGCAAATGACAGGAACACGATCTCCACCAGCGCGCCCACGCGCAGGCCTTGTTCGGTGAGAAAATTCACCGGCAGCAAACCCAGCTTGTTGCCCATGTACAGGCTCACGCCCGCCAGAAAAAACAGCCACGAAATGCAGTACAGCGCCGCCTGCCGCGATCGGGTGCGGTACCAGAAGCCGAAGGCCATCAACGCCAGTGACAGCGAACAGACCAGTGAAAATCCCACCATGAGTTTGATCGCCAGGCGGTAATCCAGATTCACCGACACCAGGGCCAGCACCACACACGCAATGGCCAGACCGCTGATGATCCGGTGCAGCAGGGGCGCCAGCTGGCTCAGGCGCATGAACGACGTCGCAAACGCGCAGGCACTGGCGATGGCGAAGAGTGTGCCCAGCACGATGGCCCATTCCTGCACCCGCGGTGATTCCGGCCACAGGAATTCAAAGCCCCAGCCACGATTGGCACCCAGGGCCACCACGAACATCAGGATGTACGACACGTAGAAGAAGTAACTCTTGTCCCGCAAAAACAGGAACAGCATGAAGTTGTATAGCGCCATGATCAGGCAGATGAAGTAGGAGCCGCCTTCCAGCAGCGTTCTGATGCGATCCTCCTGCAGGAAATGCTCCGGCGCCACCATGCTCACCGGCACCTGCAGGGAGCCCTTGCTGAGCACCCGGATGAACAGGTCGTAGACCACGCCGGAGTCCAGGTTCAGCGGCACGACAAAATCCGGATGACGCAGGGGCCGCTGCGCAAAGGGCAGGCGGTCGCCCAGCGCAACATGCATCGGTTCGGCGCGGGTGCCGGCCGGGCGCAGGTACACATCGATCTGATCCAGCATCGGATATTGCAGCAGCAGGTACCAGACCGGCGGCATGTCGGCGCTGCGCTGGAATTGCCATTTCAGCCACACGGCACCGGTGAGGTATCCCAGGTTCAGGCTGTCGGCCGGCACCGGTTGCCAGGCGGCCGGGTCGGTTGGGAGTGCATCCAGTGTGAGGGTGCTGGCGTCATCGATCAGGTAGGCTGCGTGGGCAGCGGGATTGTAAAACCGGTCGCTGGCAGACAGGTGCAGCACGGTATCGGCCCGGCCTGGCAGGCTGAATGTCAGCAGCCAGCAACAGGCAAACAGAATCCACCGGAAAGAAGAGGCCATGGGCGGGAACGCACTCCATACGCTGAAAAACCAGAACCGCTACAGCAAGTATAGAAAAGGCCCGCCAAAATCCTGCTCTGCCGCGCGGGGAAAAATAATGGCCGGTAAAACAAGGAAATGCGGCTGCGCACCTTCAGCCCGCGGCGGGAATGTCGTCCGCCACGCGCTGCAGGAAGGCCTGCACCCGCTGCTCGATGGGCGCTTCCAGCACCAGTCCACTGCTGTTGAGAAAACCCGCCAGCATGCGGTAGTTCCCCACCAGCAACATGATTTCGATCAGCGACGCTTCATCCCAGTTTTTTTGCAGTGCCTGCCACACGTCGCCGCTGACCGCATCCTGCTGGCAGAGCTCGTCGCACGCCTGCATCAGCACGGCATAATGGCGGTCGGCAAAACCGGCCGCGCCGCGCGTGGAGGCCAGAATGTCCGCGTCACTCACCCCGGCCACCAGCGCCAGATCCACATGCTGTCCCCACTCATAGCGACAGCGACAATTCCATGCGGTGCGCAGGA
>JBMOPR010000441.1:0-1925 GCA_049323075.1 Pseudomonadota bacterium | reverse complement strand
TCCCTGGCGGGTACCTTACTTCGCCCGCCTGCTGGCGCAACATGCCGACATCGATTCACCCCTCAATCTGCTCGATGTGGGCTGTGGCGGCGGTCTGCTGGCGGAAGAGTTTGCCAGCCTGAATTGCCATGTGACCGGCATCGATCCCTCGGAACAATCGCTGGTCACCGCACGCGCGCATGCGCAGCAGCAAGGGCTGGACATCGCCTATCACTGCGGCTTCGGTGACGCGCTGCCGTTCCCCGAGGCGTCTTTCGATGTGGTCAGCTGCTGCGATGTGCTGGAACACATTGAGGACTAGCAGGCCACCATTGCGGAGATCAGCCGCGTGCTCAAACCCGGAGGGTTGTTTCTGTTCGACACGATCAATCGCACGTCTTACAGCTGGCTGGTCAATATCGTGATTGCCCAGGAACTTCCGCTGACCCGTTTCATGCCCCGCAACATGCATGTGTGGCACATGTTCATAACACCCGCCGAGCTTCGCGCCGGCCTGCGCAGGCACGGTCTTCACCAGCGCGATCTGGTGGGCGCTTCACCCAAGAGTTCGCCGCTGCATGCACTCAAAGCCATTCGCGGATTCAAGCGCGGCCACATGACGGCAGAAGAAGTCGGCGCCGTCGCGTCCATGCGCCCTTCCCGCAACGTGCGGGGCAGCTACATGGGGTACGCCGTAAAACCGCGTTGACGAGTACTGTCGCCCGCTGGAAGTCGCTCCATAACAATAAGAAAGGAGATCCACCATGGGGTCTTTCAAAATTACACGACGGGCAGTGCTGGGTGCAGGTGCTGCAACCGCTGCAGGACTGGTAAGCGGCAGCAGTTCGGCCGACAGTGGCCGGCACCGGCAACCCACCGTGGCGGCAGTGCCGCTGCCGCTACTGTTCCACTCGCCCACGCTGCAACCTTATGTGGATGAATTACCGGTACCACCGCAGCGACGGCTGGGCGGCACTGTGGTGATCGGCGAGGCGTTGCACCAGTTTCATCGTGATCTGGCGCCTGCGCGGTCCTGGGGTTATGCGGGTGCAACCCACATGGGCCCAACCTTCATCGCGCGGCGCGGCGAAAATATTCCCACCGTTTTCGACAACCAACTGCAGGATCATATTTTCGCGAAGGATATTGATCTGTCCCACCACGGCACCTGCGCGATCGATCTGCTGGTGCCGCCGGTGTCGGTGCATTTGCATGGCGCACCCAATGCACCGGAGCACGACGGCAATGCCATGGACCTGTTCCGCCCCGGCACCAGCCGCGTGTACGAATTCAACAATGATATTCAGGCCTGCACGCTCTGGCTGCACGACCATGCCATGGGCAACACCCGGTTGAATGTGTACGGCGGCCTGGCCACGCAATACTGGGTGCGGGATGAATGGGACACCGGCGCGGCCGACAATCCGCTGGGATTGCCTTCCGGCAATTATGAAATTCCGCTCACGGTTCAGGACAAGATGTTCTGGGACGACGGCATGCCGCGCTTCTATGCAACGCCCACCGTGCCGCGCAACTGGTGGCAGGGCGGCTTTTGCGGCGACGTCATGTGCGTGAATGGCAAGGTGTGGCCGAACCTGAACGTGGACCGTGGGTTGTACCGGTTTCGCCTGCTGAACGGAGCGTCGCTCAACACCTACACGTTTTATTTTTCCAACCGCATGACCTTTCATGTGATCGGTACCGACGGCGGCCTGCTGGATGCGCCGGTGCCAACCCATCAGCTTACCGTGGGCGTGGGGGAGCGTTTCGATATTCTGGTGGATTTCTCCGGCCTGGTACCGGGCACACAACTCCAGCTGATGAATGATGAGCAGATTGTCTGGGCAGGCCAGATGCTGGGTTCGAAGATGATTCCCAACATCATGCAATTCACGGTGCAGGACAAAACCGGATTCCAGGGCCCGGTGCCAACCTCGTTGCGCGGC
>JBMOPR010000440.1:0-17277 GCA_049323075.1 Pseudomonadota bacterium | reverse complement strand
CAAGCACGCACACGCCAAACATGCACTGATCGCACTGACGGCCACGGACGACAAACGCGTCCGCGTCACCATCGACGATGATGGCGTGGGCCTTCCCAAGACAACCCACAAGCAGCATCATTACGGCCTGGCCATCATGAAGGAACGTGCATCGAATCTGCACGCGGAACTGCAGATGGTACCCTCCCCCATGGGTGGGGTGCGCGTGATGCTGGACTGCCAGCTGGAAAACGGACCTGCCCCTACACGAACGGTGACCCATGTCTGACAAAACAACCGTACTTATCATCGATGACCATCCCATGCTGCGACGCGGCGTCATGCAACTGCTGGCGCTGGACGACGAACTGGAGGCTGTTGGCGAAGCATCCTCCGGCGATGAAGGCATCAAGCTGGCGCTGGCACTGGACCCGGATCTCATCCTGCTGGATCTCAACATGCATGGCATGAGCGGCATCGACACACTGAAAGCGCTGCGCACCGCCGATGTATTTTCGCGTGTGCTGGTGTTCACCGTGTCCGACAACCATGAGGATGTCGTGTCCGCACTCAAGGCCGGCGCCGATGGCTACCTGCTGAAAGACACCGAACCCGAGGAGCTGCTGGCTGCCATCAAGCGTGCGGCTGCCGGCGAGATGCCCATCAGCGAAAAGCTCAGCAGCGCGCTGGCGCAGGCGATCAGCAAGCGTAACCGGGATCGCGAAGGCGCACCTTCGATCGATGCCCTGACCGATCGTGAAAAGCAGATACTGAAAGCCATTGCTTCCGGCGACAGCAACAAAATGATCGCCCGCAAGCTGGACATCACCGAAGGCACAGTGAAGGTTCACGTGAAGAAAGTGCTGAAGAAGCTGAGCTTTCGCTCGCGGGTGGAAGCAGCCGTGTGGGCAGTGAGTCAGGGAATTCGCTGAGGCAGGAGGCGGGGCACACCTCGTGCCCCGCGCTTGTGCAGTCTGACTTATCGGCTTACCTCACACATGGACGCAATGACACCCAGCACATTGGATGTGCTCACCACACCCACAACCCGGTTCTGGTTCTGCACGAATACCCGATGGATATTCTGCTCGCGCATCAGCGCGGCAATTTCCGGCAATGACGTCTCCTGACTGACAGCGATCACCGACGGCGTCATGATCTGGTTCACCGTGCAGTTCTCGTCAGCGTGATCAAACATGGCTTTCAGCTCGGACTCCGACAGCCTGTAACCCACATACTCGTTGTAGCAATCCATGTTGCTCACCGAGATCTTTTCCTTGGGCGGCAGGTTCTCGAACCGCACGATATCCGAAATTGACACAACCCCCACCAGTTCGCCATCGCTGGCAATTACCGGTGCGCCGGAAATTCCGGCTTCCACAAAAAATTTCATCAGCCGCTTGACCGACCAGCCTACGTAGACGGTCTGCACCGGTACCGACATGATCTGACCCGCCTGCAACTGACAGAAATCCGGCAAACTGGTTCTGGTACTCGCTCTCTGATCCATTCTGGTCCCTCCCGTCGGGATCTCTACCACATCCGGTTCACTGTCCTGCGTCGCAGATAAACAGGAACCACTGGATTAACGTATAGCAGCAACCCCGCGCCGGTTTATTGATATTACGCAGGAAAGATCCGACGCTATCCCCAAAGGGATAAGCTCCAGGCACTGGATCTGGCACCCGCAAATGACAAATCATTCACCTCAACCGGCATTCCCCGCCACAGGGGAAAATCCTTGTTTATAGTGATCTCACCACACGCCAGAGGGAGCACACCATGAGCCGTCTCAAGAATAAAACCCTGTTCATCACCGGTGCCAGCCGCGGAATTGGCAAGGAAATCGCCCTGAAGGCCGCCCGCGACGGTGCCAACATCGTCATCGCCGCCAAAACCACCGAGCCCCATCCCAAACTGCCGGGCACCATCTACAGTGCCGCCGAGGAAATCGAAAAGGCCGGTGGCCGCGCGCTGCCGCTGGTGGTGGACGTACGGGAAGAAGCCCAGGTTGCCGAAGCGGTGGAAAAAGCCGTTGCCACCTTTGGCGGTATCGACATCCTGGTGAACAATGCCAGTGCCATCAACCTGACCGGCACCCTGCAGGTGGACATGAAGCGGTTCGACCTGATGCACTCGATCAACTTCCGCGGCACCTTCCTGTGCTCGAAGCTGTGCGTGCCGCACCTGAAAAAATCCGCCAATCCGCACGTGCTGAACCTGGCGCCGCCGCTCAGTCTGAATCCGCGCTGGTTCGCACCGCACCTGGCCTACAGCATGGCAAAATTCGGCATGAGCTTCTGCGTACTGGGCATGGCCGAAGAATTCCGCAACGACAACATCGCGTTCAACGCGCTCTGGCCCCGTACCGCGATTGCCACGGCTGCAGTGCAGAATCACCTGGGTGGCGATCACACTGTCCGCCTGTCACGTCTGCCGCAGATCATGGCCGACGCCGCATACGAAATCTTCAAGCGCAGCAGCCGGGACTGCACCGGGAATTTCTTCATTGATGACGAAGTGCTGACCGAAGCCGGCGTAAAGGATTTCCGTCAGTATCAGGTGGACACCTCGCTGGAACCCCACCAGCTGATTCCGGATTTCTTCATCGACGTGTGACGGATCGGCACAGGATGGGGCGGTCAAACCGCCACCGTAAAAACAAATCGGCGGGCTGCGCAGACTGGCAGCCCGCCGTGCATTTTCTCAATAGCCGGACATCAGCTTCATCAGGGTCCGTGTCGCCACATCCGGCAGGAACTTGCGCGCCACCCGCAGGACTTTGTACGGCGCGCTGACGGGGTGATGAATGCTGGTGTCCCCCGCTGCCGCGAACACGGCTTCTGCAATATCGTCCGCCGACAGATTCACCCCCATGCGCTCAATGATGGCGGCCTGCTTGCCTGCCAGCATCGGGGTTTTCACAAACGGCGGCTCGACGTCCATCACCCGGATCCCGTAACGGGACCACTCCACGTTCAACGCCTCGGTCAATCCCTTCACAAAGAACTTGGACGCGGAATAGCTGGCAAACCCCGGCACGCCGTACAACGATGACGCCGACGACATGCTGATCACCCGCGCTCCCGGATTGTTCTTCAGATGCCGCAGCGCGTGATGGCAGCAATTCAGCACGCCCTTGTTGTTGATGTCGATAATCTGGTGATGACGTTGCAGCGGGATGGATTCAAAATCACCGATCTCCAGCACGCCCGCGCAATTGAACAGCACATCCAGCTTGCCCGCATCCGCCACGAAACGGTCAATGGCCGCACCGATCTGGGCCTCTTGCGTGACATCGGCCACCTGGATACGAAAACGCTCTGGCTGCCAGGTACGGCTCAGCTCCGCCAACGGCTGCGCGCTGATATCAAACAGGCCGACACACCAGCCGGCATTGTAAAAGCGTTCAGCCGTGGCGCGACCAATGCCGGACGCAGCACCGGTAATCAGAATGGTATTCATGGGCAGGGTTTCCTTGCAGTATTGTCCGAAACAAAAGCCATACTATAGTGACACCGGCAGCAACTACCAACACTCGGGGACGTCATTCAGCGGAGGAAAGTCACGTGAGGCAACAGGAAAGGATTCGGGTCGTGGTCAGCGGACGGGTGCAGGGCGTATTTTATCGCGCCTCCACCCAGGAAGCAGCAACGTCCCTTGGCGTCACCGGCTGGGTGCGCAATCTCGACAACGGCGACGTGGAATTCGAAGCCCAGGGCACGCCGGACCAGCTCCAGCAACTGCTGCAGTGGGCACAGCGCGGACCTGCCCGGGCGCTGGTAACCGGCCTGTCGCAGGAAACCTGTCCCCTGCAGCAACACGAACACCGTTTTGAAGTGCGGCGCTGACCGCCTGACAGATCAGAACCGCACCTGCATGCGCTTGCGGCCCCAATTACCCGGCTCGTCGTCAAACACACCGGCCACCGGTGTCGCACATTTCGGGCACACACCCCCTGGCGCCAGATGCCAGTTCAGGATTTCATACCAGTCACGCTCAATCAGCTTTTCACCACACTGATGGCACCGGGTGCAATCGCCGTCGCTGTCATGCACATTGCCGGTGTACGCGTAGTGTATGCCGTGTTCCATCGCAATCTGCCGTGCCAGCGCCAGCGTTTGCGGCGGCGTGGCAGGCACATCCAGCATTTTGTAATCCGGATGGAACGCGGAGAAATGCACCGGCACATCGCAGCCCAGGTTATCCACGATCCAGCGGGACATTGCCTCGATCTCCTTCGGATCGTCATTGTGCCCGGGAATGATCAGATTGGTGATTTCAAACCACACCTTGGTTTCATGCTTCAGGTACTGCAGCGTATCCAGCACATCCGCCAGATGCGATCCTGTCAGCTTCCAGTAGAAGTCCTCGGTAAAGGCCTTCAGATCGATATTGGCCGCATCCATGTACTGGTAAAACTCGCGCCGCGCCTCCGGCTTGTGATAACCCGCCGACACCGCCACGGATTTGATGCCCAGCTCGCGACAGGCCTGTGCCGTGTCGATAGCGTATTCATGAAAAATAACCGGATCGTTGTAGGTGTATGCCACACTCGTGCAACCGGCATCTTTTGCCGCCTGCGCAATGGTCTGCGGCGCCGCCTTGCTCGCCAGCGTATCCATCTCGCGGGATTTGGAAATATCCCAGTTCTGGCAGAACTTGCACGCCAGATTGCAGCCGGCTGTACCAAACGACAACACCGACGTGCCGGGATAAAAATGATTGAGCGGCTTTTTCTCGATGGGATCAACGCAGAAACCGCTGGAGCGGCCGTAAGTGGTCAGAACAATTGCATCATCCAGCCGCGCACGCACGAAACACAGGCCGCGCTGGCCCTCGTGCAACTTGCATTCGCGCGGGCAGACATCGCACTGCACACGGCCATCATCGAGCCGATGCCAGAAGCGGGTTGCGTGCAGAAACGGGCTGTCACGTGTCAGGGTGGGATCTTTGGTTTCAGTCACTGGCGTTCACCGGACGGGAGTGGATCTTCCCCCTATATGCGCCCGGCGACGGCGATTTTCAAGCTCCGCACTCCGCCAGCAGTTTGTCCACTTGGGACATTTCCTTGAAATCCGGGTACTTGGCCTTGATGAATTTCAGATACTGCGCGGCCTTGTACGAATCCTTCAAACCGTCGAACAGCGCCCGCGCCATCAGCAGGTAGGCATCCGGAATATCAGCAAAGTTGGGCGCCCGCTTGTGCAGATTGGCGATCAGGTGGCAGGTCTGGTTGAATTTTCCCCGCCGGTAAAGCTGGTGCGCCAGCGATACGCAAATGGCGGGCGCTTCCGGCAGAAATTTGGGGTCCAGCTTCTCGTAATCGTTGTAAAGAAAGTACAGACGGGAATCGTCTCCCAGCTTGTGCACTGCTTCCATGTAAGGCTGCGCATGGGCCAAAGCCTGCTCGCGGTCATTCATTGCAATCAGCAGACGCGCCAGTTTTTCATGGTGCCGCACACTGCCCGGCTGGGTCCGCAGATGCTTCGATAGCGTTTCCACCGCCTTGTCATAGCGACCCTCCTTCACCAGCACTTCCACTTTGGCATCCAGCGGATCGATAGTGCTGCGGCGTTTCTCTCGCGCCACCGCATCCTCCGCCACAAAACCGATGGCCGACTGATACTGGAAAATCACGTACCCCATCAGGTTGTACGCCACCATCATGAAATACAGGGTTACTCCAACGAATACCGGCAGGAAAAACTGCGCCGAGATTTCGTCGGCGAACACTTCGAACACTGCCGCCTCCGCTCCCCACAACAAAAACAGAAAGGCATACAGCAACAGATACGACCAGCCAATACTGCGAATCAGATGGGAAATAGACTGGGGACTGATGGCCAGCGTTATCGATTTTTCCGTGGCCAGGATCATCAGGCTGGCGGGCGTGACAAATACCACCAGAGCCAGGGCTATGACATCGAAAAAGGCACTGCCCAGCCGGCCCACCAGCACCAGGAAAGCCACGAACACGATCTGCACCGCCACCTGCTGGAACAGCACTTCGAAACCGGCGCTGGCGAACGTTTCACTCAACGTGGGTGGCTCGGCGCGGCCCTCTGCCGTGTACTCCAGGATCAGAAAACCGTAGCGCGTGATACAGGCCAGGATCAGCAGCGCCCCCACCAGCATCAAGATAATGCCGGTGGACGTCATCAGGCTCAGCACCGCCCACGAAGCCACCACGAAGATGCCAATCATCATCAGGCTATCCGGCTTCAACGGGTAACGAAAGAATTGGCCGAGCACTTCCCAGAATGGCTTGGCGGTGTTGGCGCTGCCCAGGTACTGCAGCTCATCGCCGGTCAGATAGCAGCGCGCCTGCCCCAGCCCGCCCCGGGTTTCGCCGCTGTCGACGCAGCGTTCGCAATAGGCCATGTGGGCTCGGGGGTTGTACCAGAGAGCAGGTTCCAGCGGGTGAAATTTGCAGTATTGGCGCATGAAGGTTCCGGCAGATGACTGATCTGTCAGACATTATAGCCGCGCACAAACAAAAACGGCCCGCTTTTGGCGGGCCGTTCCGTTCCCGCCAGAGCGGGCCGAGCTTCGCGGATTACTCGAAGATCTCGTCTTTCTCAGCTTTTTCCACCAGCAGGGCGGGCGGATTGAAACGCTCGCCGTAGCGCTTGGCCAGCTCTTCCGCACGGGCCACAAACTTGCGCAGGCCGTACTGGTTGATGTACTGCACCACACCGCCGGTCCAGGCCGGGAAGCCGATCCCCATGATGGAACCGATGTTGGCGTCCGCCACTTTCTCGATAACGCCTTCCTGCATGCAGCGCACGGTTTCCAGCGCCTGCACAAACAGGAAACGCTCCTGCATGTCTTCGAACGGAATCTGCTTGGAT
This sequence comes from Pseudomonadota bacterium, assembly GCA_049323075.1. Classification (GTDB taxonomy): domain Bacteria; phylum Pseudomonadota; class Gammaproteobacteria; order Pseudomonadales; family Ketobacteraceae; genus Ch67. The sequence goes on along the minus strand of JBMOPR010000440.1, from coordinate 10,444 downwards.
CCCGCAGCGAACACGTCCTTCAGGCCCGGCCACAGCGTCTTTTTGCCACCTTGCGGGTAGTCGTAGAAGCCCGCGCCTGCCGCTTTGCCGGCACGCTTCAGGTCCAGCATTTTCACGATCACTTCCTCGGAAGGGGTGACCGGCAATGTCTGGCCCTGTGCTTCCAGATCGGCTCTGGCTGCCAGGCTGATGTTACGCATGGTCTGCAGGTTCAGTTCGTCGCTGATCGCCAGGGTGCCCACCGGGAAGCCGGCTTTTGCCGCCGCCATTTCGATGGAAGCTGCCGCCAGGCCTTCCTTCAGCATGCCCAGACCTTCGTTCACGTAGGTACCGATCACGCGGGTCGTGAAGAAGCCGCGCGCGTCGTTGACCACAATCGGGGTCTTCTTGATCTGCAGAACGTAGTCGATGGACTTGGCCAGGGTCTCCGGCGAAGTCTGCTTGCCGCAGATGATCTCAACCAGCGGCATCTTGTCGACCGGCGAGAAGAAGTGCAGACCGATGAAGTTGGCAGGACGCACGGACGCTTCCGCCAGACCGGTAATCGGCAGGCTGGAAGTGTTGGACGCCATCACGCCAGTGGCCAGCATCTGCGCTTCTGCTTCCTTGGTCACCTGCGCTTTCAGTTCACGCTTCTCGAACACAGCTTCGATCACCAGATCGCAACCCGCCAGATCTTCAGCATTGGCAGTCGGCTTGATCAGGCCCAGCACCTTGTCGGCCTTTTCCTGGGTCATAGCGCCCTTGGAAACGCGCTTCTTCAGCAGGTTTTCGCTGTACGCCTTGCCTTTCTGCGCCGCTTCCAGCGAAATGTCCTTCAGCACAACTTCAATGCCCGACATGGCGCTGGAGTACGCAATGCCCGCGCCCATCATGCCCGCACCCAGAATGCCCACTTTCTTGGTGGTATGGTGCTCGATGCCTTTCGGACGGCTGGCGCCCTTGCCGATTTCCTGCAGCTGGAAGAAGAATGCCTTGATCATGTTCTTCGCCACCGGGCCAACCGCCAGACTGGTGAAGTAACGGGCTTCCACTTTCATCGCAGTATCGAAATCCACCTGCAGGGATTCCACGGCTGCGCTCAGAATCGCTTCCGGCGCCGGGAAACAACCCTTGGTTTTGCTCTTCAGCATGGCCGGAATGATCGGCAGTTTCATCGCCAGACCAGGGCTGGCCGGGGTGCCGCCGGGCACTTTGTAGCTGCTGTCGTCCCAGGGCTGTACGGAATTGGGATTGGCTTTACACCAGGCTTTCGCCTTGGCAATCAGGTCAGCCTGGTCAGTGGCCAGATCGTCGATCAGGCGCGCGGCCTTGGCTTCTTCCGGATTCACCTGCTTGCCTTCCATCAGGAACGGCGCAGCGGCTTCCAGACCCAGTTTACGGGTCAGACGCACCACACCACCGGCGCCCGGCAGCAGGCCCAGGGTCACTTCCGGCAAGCCGATCTTGGTCTTGGCATCATTGATGGCGATGCGGTGATTGCACGCCATACAGATCTCGTAACCACCACCCAGGGCAGCACCGTTGATGGCAGCCACCACCGGCGCTTTCAGTTTCTCGATGCGACGCAGTTGCTTCTTCACCAGCAGAGTGCCGTTCATGAACGCTTCCGCCACTTCCGGACTGGCCTTGATCAGGTCGTTCAGGTCACCGCCGGCGAAGAAGGTTTTCTTGGCGGACGTGATGACCACGCCAGCCAGCTTCTCTTCTTTTTCAAGGCGGTCCAGGCATGCATCCATCGCCTGCTGGTAATTCAGGTTCATGGTGTTGGCGGACTGGCCCACCATGTCCATGGTCAGCACGACGATATTGTCGCTGTCTTTTTCGTAACGAATATGGTCAGTCATTGTCAGTCTCCGAATCCTGTTCTCACACGCGCTCGATGATGGTGGCGATACCCATGCCTGCGCCGACGCAGAGGGTGCAGAGGCCGCGCTTCAATCCGCGACGCTCAAGTTCGTCGAGCACGACACCCAGAATCATGCCGCCGGTAGCGCCCAGCGGGTGACCCAGCGCAATCGAGCCACCATTCACGTTGATCTTCTCGGCAGGAACACCGGTGTCCTTCATGAAACGCATGACCACGGACGCGAACGCCTCGTTCACTTCGAACAGGTCGATGTCCTTGTAGGTCAGGCCGGCTTTCTTCAGCGCCTTGTTGGCAGCAGGAGCCGGGCCGGTCAGCATGATGGTGGGGTCGGTGCTGGTAATGGCCGTTGCCACGATGCGACCGCGGGGCTTCAGGCCCATCTTCGCGCCGGTTTCCTTGTTGCCGATCAGCACCAGTGATGCACCATCAACGATGCCCGAGGAGTTACCGGGCGTGTGCACGTGGTTGATGGCTTCCACCATGTGGTATTTCTGCAGCGCAACGGCATCGAAGCCCATCTGCCCCATCATCAGGAACGAGGGCTGCAGCTTGCCCAGACCTTCCAGCGAAGTATCGGCGCGGTTGTATTCGTCTTCTGCCAGGATCACGATGCCGTTCATGTCGCGGACCGGCACGATCGACTTGCTGAAGCTGCCGTCGGCCTTGGCGCGGGCGGCTTTCATCTGGGAGTTGTAGGCAAAGGTATCCACGTCTTCACGGGAGAAGCCTTCAATGGTCGCGATCAGGTCCGCACCAATACCCTGGGGGATGAAATCCGTCATCAGGTTGGTCTGCGGATCCATAGCCCAGGCACCGCCGTCGGAGCCCATCGGCACGCGGGACATGGATTCCACGCCACCACACACCACCAGATCTTCCCAGCCAGAGGCCACCTTCTGGGCCGCCAGGTTGACAGTCTCCAGGCCCGAGGCGCAGAAACGGTTGATCTGCATGCCGGCCACTTCAGTGGCCCACTTGGCTTTCATTGCGGCAGTCTTGGGCAGTACTGCACCCTGCTCGCCCACCGGGCTGACGATGCCCAACACGATGTCGTCAATCTGCGCGGTATTCAGGCCCGGATTGCGCGCCTGCAAGGCATGCATCAGGTTTACCACCAGATCAACCGGCTTCACTTCATGCAGTGCGCCATCCTTTTTGCCCTTGCCACGCGGAGTGCGCACGGCATCGAAGACGTAGGCTTCTGTAGTCATTCAACCATTCCTCATAGTTTCGGTTTTGAGTCCGTGACCCACGGGACACTCAGGCTGCATACCTTGCGCTTTTTGCCAAATCCAGACAATGACCGTACAGATCAGCGGAGGTGACAAAAAGCATCAGCTCATTAGGTAACCAAACGGGATAGAGACACGGAACTTATGAGGTATGTAACCATTTTGCCATGTGACACTGTTACCATTCTGCCCAAGTGTTACATATTCACACACGCAAAAGCTTGAAATTGGTTAAACCAGCGCTATAGTAGTGAACATGGAAGCACGGAATACGGTGAGACCAGAAAGTTGATTAGGGTGGATTAGTAGGAAAACTCTAATTTTCAGGTCTAGATTAAATCACGTGACTTCCCAAGAAGGCACACTGCTCGCCAAGACCCTGTGAAGGGTTAACAGACCGCCAGAGAGAACTCCAACGAACTGGCACTGTGAGGCAAGCAGATCTGGCTTAACGCTGTGTCAGATACACACGAGGAGTTCGAGTATGAAAATGGTAAATTCAAACATGCTGCGTCAACTGGCTATCGACAGCCTGTCATTCATGGTCGTGCTGGCCCTTTCCCTGGGCGGACTGTGGGGCTTGTTCCTGGTAGATGCCTCCCTGTTCACCATGGTAGTGTTCGGCCTGCTCATGATCCCGGCCCTGTTCAGCAGCACTTACCACCTGGGCAAGGACATCAACGAAGCCACGCATAAATTGATTGCGTGACACGATCGCCGCAGCCGGGCGCCCTGTAGAGGTGACGCCCGCTGTGGCAACAAATTCCCTTCTCGCTGTTTTACCAGCCGTTGCTCCGTCGACGTCGCAATGCGAGTGCTGTAGCCTCTGCAACCAGCCAGCTGAGCGTCACGGATACTGCCAGTACGCCGGTGCTGGATGCAGACAGCTTTTCCACCGAAACAAATCGACCCAGTTCGTCATTCAACAGGGCCGCCAGCTGCGCGACAACGCCTACCAGTAACGCCAGAAAAACCCATCGATTCCAGACGGCACTCACATTGACCCTGCGTGCGGGAGGAACAAACGTCATCTGCACAAACACCAGGTAACAGAAAACAACGGTCTGGGCTTCTGCCGGTGACGTGCCAGACGCTGGCAACCACCAAAACAACAGCAGCGCGACAATGCCTCCTACGCCCCCCACCAGAAATACATAGATCAGGGAAGCCGGGTCCATCAGTGGTGTAACGGCCTTGCGCGGCCGCCTACGCAACAGGCCTGGATTAGTGTCGGTGGTGATGGCCAGCGCAGGCAGGGAATCTGTCAGCAGATTCACCCACAGCACCTGCGCCGCTGTCAGCGGCAAAAGAATTGCTACACCAGCATCCGTAAAATAGAACGCCAGCATCGCACCTATCGCTATCAGCATCACCTCGGTGACGTTGGTGGAAAACAGGGTGCGGATAAACTTCTGGATGTTTTCGTAGATACTGCGACCTTCCTCAATGGCGGCCACAATGGTGGAAAAGTTGTCGTCCAGCAGCACCAGATCCGCCACTTCCCGGCTGACATCGCTGCCGCGCAGTCCCATGGCCACGCCTACATCTGCCGCCTTCAGGGCTGGAGCGTCATTTACTCCATCACCGGTCACTGCCACCACGTCGCCGCCTGCCTGCAATGCCTGCACAATGGCCAGTTTGTGCTCGGGTTTTACCCGGGCAAAGACAGTGGCATCCATCAGCAATGACTGCAGCTGGGTGGTGGACAGCCCGCTCAGTTCATCTCCTGTGACCGTCCTGCCCGCCTGGATGTCGACATGATCGGCAATGGCCCGCGCGGTAGCCGGGTGGTCGCCGGTGATCATCAACACCCGTACACCCGCAGAGCGGCAACGGGCTATGGCATCGGCCACTTCAGGCCGGGGCGGATCCCACAGCAGCGCAGTACCCAGCCATTGCAGGCCAGTTTCATTGGCACCCTGCTCCCGCGCCAGGGCCAGCAGGCGGTAACCCCGCGCGGCATGGCGGTTGATGGTGGCTTGACAGATCTGCCGCTGCTCCGCCGTCAGCGTGCACAGACCCAGCAGCATTTCCGGCGCTCCCTTGTAGTAGCTGATGCACTGCCCGTCTTCCAGCACTGTGACCCGCATGTATTTCCAGGCGGCATCGAACGGCTTTTCACTTTTCCGGGGACACTGCTGCCTCAGCTGGGCGATATCCAGTCCCTGGGAAGCGGCATAGTCCAGCAGTCCCAGCTCCAGTGGATCGCCCGCGCGAGTGGTAGCATCCGCGTCGTTCACCAGGACCATGGCCCGCAGCGCCAGCGAGGGCTGTTCCGAGTCCAACGACTCAACCCGCATGTGATTTTCAGTGAGGGTGCCGGTCTTGTCGGTGGCGATCACGGTCACCGAGCCCAGCGCTTCCACCGCCGTCAGCTTGCGCACCACCGCTTTGCGGGCGGCCATGCGCTCCATGCCCAGGGCCATGGCCAGGGTGAGGACGGCGGGCAGGCTTTCCGGGACAGCGGCCACCGCCAACGCTACGGCAAACAGCAGAAGCCGGTTGATGTCATCAAATCCCTGGGTTGACATGCCCGCCAGCAGGACCAATGCAGCCAACCCGATCACGCAGATGGCAACCTGCCGGCCGAATTTTGCCAGCCGTCGCTCCAGTGGTGTCTGTTCCCGCTCCACGGACTGCAACAGGTGAGCGAGCTTGCCCATGGTGGACTGCTGACCGGTGGCTGCAATTCGGATCCAGCCCAGCCCCCGCACGGCAAGAGTGCCGGACAGCACCAGGTCGCCGATGCTTTTTTCCAGCGGTACCGATTCGCCCGTGAGAATGGATTCGTCAGCGGAAAAGCTGTTGGCTGATTCGAGGGTACCATCGGCCGGAATGCGCTCGCCCGCCTCGATCCGGATCAGGTCGCCCGGCACCAGCTCAACGCTGGGGAGCTGCACCAGACATCCATCGCGTAACACCCAGGTTCTGGGCGCGGCGAGCGCTTTTAGGCGGGCCAGTGCGGCTTCGGACTTTGTTTCCTGCCAGGCACCCAGAATGGAGTTGAACAGGAGGATCACCAGGATGGTGACAGCTTCCAGCGGAATGTCATCTGCACCTTCCTGCCACCAGATGGCCAGATCGAAGGCCAGGGCAAACAGCAGGATGTAGATGACGGGGTTGCGGAACTGGCGGAGATACCGGTGCAGGAAGGATTCGGCCGGCTGCTCCGGCAATGCGTTGGGGCCATGGTGCTCCAACGCCTCGCGAGCCTGATTAGCAGTGAGGCCGGGCCGGGAAGGTTCGTGCATGGTATTGCACTCGGGCTCGGGCGCTCAATTGGACATCATTGAGCGGGATTGACGGTGATGATGACCGGAGGCGGATCCGCCAGCTCACCATCGATTGCGAAATGGTAGTGGGCAGTGGCACGGTAGGTGCCGGCCGGCAGTTCTTCGGTCTGGCAGGCCGGCATGTTTTTCTTGTTCGTCCCTTCGTTCAGCGTCGGTACCCAGGCGCATTTATCGGAGCCCTCAAGGTTACCGGCAGTGGTGGTTCCGGGCAATGCCACCAGCCTGTCCTCGTCCTGGTCGAACTTGCCGTTGCCATTGTCATCAATGAAATTGCGCTCTGTCAGAAACCTGAACGTCAAAGCCGCATAATCCTGGTTGGGGTAGGCTTCCGCAGGCGCCAGTGACGTGTAGGGGGCTCCTGTAACATTATTCAGGCCGAGAGCATTCGGATCGTACTCTGCCAGGCCAAAGATCTTGTACTGGACGCGGAGATAGGCATCGGAATCCCAAACCAGCTCCCACGTCTCGGGATCGGTGCCCGTCTGGCGTTCAATCTGGACAGTAACGCCGACACCGCTGAAGGAAAAGGGAATGGAGCGCAGCAGGTTGTTGATGAAGCGGAACTGGAAGGTGACGATGCCGATATTCCGCACGTCATCGCAGTACTCTGTCTCGCCGACCAGATCGTCCGCGTTGTCTGTGTCGCAGTCTTCAGCATAGCCATTGTCAGCATTCAGTTCGACCTGCTGAATCGTGACCGCCGTGGCGTCCTGCACCCCGTTGACCTGGAAAATGACGCCATACGGCACTGACACGCTGTCCTCGTAGTCCTGATCGTCGCTATCCCCTCCACCACACGCAGTCAGCAGTGCCGGTGCCAGCATGAGCAACAAGAGCCTGTTCCAATGCATTCTTTTCTCCACAAGGTATCCAGGTCAGTCCCGGTTCGCCCCAACAATGGGCTTGGCATTAAATCAGCCCCGCAGGCAAAACTCAACCGCCGGCAGGCGATCGGGATGCAGCAGTATGGACCCTGGAGTTGTGGCTTTGTTCGGTCTGCGGATGATCGGGCCGGTTCAGGCCTTCACGCTTTCCAGTGCGGCCTTGTAGATTTCCACCCGGTTGCGGCCGTTGCGTTTGGCCAGGTACAGGGCTTCGTCGGCCTTGTGCATCAGTCTTTCGGCGCTGGCCTGGGGGGCCGGAATACCGACGTACACGCCGAGGCTGACCGTCACCGGCACGCGCTGGTTGTCGAACCAGAACTGGGCGTGCTCGACATGATGACGGATGCTCTCGGCCACCTTCAGCACTCCCTCCAGGTCAGTGGCCGGCAGCAGCATGACGAATTCCTCGCCACCGTAGCGCACCAGGGTGTCCAGGTTGCGACGGCAGTACTTCTGCAGAATGGTGGACAACTTGCGCAGGCATTCGTCCCCTGCCAGATGGCCGAAGGTGTCGTTGACGCGCTTGAAGTGGTCGGCGTCGATGACCAGGATGCCCAAAGGTGCACGGTGCTGGGAACACTGCCGGATGGACTCGGGAAACACGGCATCCAGGTAACGTCGGTTGCCCAGGCCGGTGAGCGCATCCGAGAGGGAATCCCGTTCCAGCTGGCGGTTGGAGTTTTGCAGGTTTTGCAGCTTCTGGTTGAGCGTGCGGGTTTTTTCCTCCACTTCCTGCTGCAACTGCTGTGAGGCGTACTGCTGCAGCTGCTCCTTTTCACGATTGAGCTGTGCCACTTCACGGCTCAGCTGCAATGCCTCGCGGATGGCAGATGCCTTTTCACGCCGTTCACGCCGCACCCGTGCGGCAATGGCTGTGGTGACCATGACGTTGCCCAGTCCCAGCCCCGCCGCCTGCAGGAACAGGACGGTGCCGTTGAATTCCAGCAGGTCCAGCATCGCCAGGATAAACATGCAGTAGCCGGTGATGGTGGTGGACCAGCCCAGCAACAGATAGCGGGCCCAGTCATTGCCCCGCACAGACTGGTGAATCATCACGAAAAATGCATACAGCGCGGTGATCAGGCCCACGCCCTGCAGCATGGTCACCAACGTCCGCTCGCTGACCAGGAACGCCAGCGCCAACACCACCAGGAACGATGAAATCAACAGATGGCCGATATAGTAGAGGGTTGGCGCACGTACTTTCAGCTCCATGAAACGGAGGGCGAAGCGGCCACCGAAAAAGAAACTGCAGGTGGCGGACACCACCATGATCAGATCATTGATCGCGACATTGCCGAACCAGAGATAGCCGTTGCCGAATCCGCTCAGACCGGCCTGATAGAAACCGATGGATGCCAGGAACAGGAAGTTGTGCAGGAAGGTTTTCTCGCGCACGTAGATCAAGAGCATCAGGTTGAAATAGGCCAGCACCAGCAGCATGCCGAAATACAGACCATAAAGGGACTGGTTGCGCAGCTCCGTCTGGTAGAACTGGCGGGGAACCTGAAGGCTGACGGGAAACATCAGGGCACTGCGGGTGTTCACCCGCAGCAGCAGGGAATAACGGCCAGGCTGGGGAAAATCAAGTGCAAACAGCGGGTAACGGCCGTTCAGGAAGCGATCACTGAAATCAGCGTGATCTCCGGCATGCTGGTGGTCAAGCAGGTGCGGTACATCGCCCAGCCACTGAACCAGATACACATCCACCCGGTCCAGATAGGCACTGCCCACTTCGAAGTAGGCCTCTGTGCTTTCGCCTAATTGCCCGACGTCAAAACGGAACCAGACAGGGTGATCGACGTAACCGCGGTTGGGCGCTGCATGCTTGCCCTGGTGCCACCGGCCAGCACGGGACAGCGCTTCAAGGGGAGGCAGATCGCCAGCGGGGTCATCCATCCACCAGTAGGTTGGCTGCAGGCCCGGATCCGCCTCTGCCGATGCCGCCGCGGGCAGTGACAATCCGGCCAGCCCCATTGCAAAGGCCAGACCCAGCGCCGGCAAGCGCAGCATGGATCGGAACAGGCTCGTCATTATCCCCATGGGACCGTCAGTCGCTCGTGATCAGGTATCAGCAAACAATCTTATAGTTCTGTACAAAAATTAGACAGGTCGCAGACCTATTGGTAGCAGGTTCCTGTGTCGATTTTTATCGGTTTGTAAGTGGTTGAACCAGTTCCGCGAACCAAGTCAACCATTATAGTCACCACTGCATTCCTCACCGGATTTTTATGACCAGCGGCAACCCGCCGCCCTTTGCGCCCCTAACTTGACGCAAGCCAGTCACAAGCAAGGCATTTCTGGTTAGAGTAGCGGTTGTTTTGCGCCGGGCTGCAGTGCGCTGAATCGCACCGACTAAGGATCCTCCATGAAAAAGATTGTCTCTGCCGTTGTCATCGTTTTGCTGGTTGCCGGCATTTACTGGTTCAGCAGCCGCCCCGAGATTCCCCAGGTCGGCGTGGCGGAAATCGGACAGGGCGAGGTGGAATCACTGGTGTCCAACACCCGGGCAGGCACCATCCGGTCCTGCCAGCGTTCGAAGCTGTCGCTGCAATCGGGGGGCACGGTGGCGGAACTGCTGGTGAAAAACGGTGACCGGGTGCAGCAGGGTCAGGTTCTGCTACGACTGTGGAACGGTGACCAGAAGGCACGGTTGAGTCAGGCCAGGGCGCAACTGGATTCTGCCAACCTGGCGGTCAGGGAAATCTGCGGCAACGCCGCCCGCGACCAGCGCGACGCCAAGCGGGCGGTAACGCTGGCGAGCAAAAAGGTGATCTCGGAGGATGCATTGGATACCTCGCGCACCCGGGCGGAAGTGTCCAGTTTCAGCTGCGAGCGGGCCAAGGTGGACGCCAGCGCGGCCCAGGCCCAACTGGAACTGCAGCAGGCACTGTTGCAGCAGACCGAGCTGGTGGCACCTTTCGCTGGCGTGGTGGCGGAAATCAACGGTGAAGTCGGCGAGTTCGTCACCCCTTCCCCACCGGGCGTTGCCACGCCACCGGCCGTGGACCTGATCGCCGATGAATGCCTGTACGTGCGCGCGCCCATTGATGAGGTGGACGCCGCCGCCATCCAGGTGGGTATGCCCGCCCGCCTCAGCCTGGATGCCTTCCGCGGCCAGACATTTGCCGGCACCGTCAGCCGCATTGCGCCCTATGTACAGGC
>JBMOPR010000439.1:0-1934 GCA_049323075.1 Pseudomonadota bacterium | reverse complement strand
GAACGCCACCGGTCCGAATGGCGAACGCGCTGCTTCTTCATACAGCGCTGCCATTCCCACCACACCCAGCTCACGGCCACCGTAGATTTTCGGCAACTGGAAACCCCACAGGCCCTGCGCTTTTGCCTTTTCCCGCAGCTGCGCCACGATCGGTTCCAGCAGGCTTTCGTGCTCATCGAAATTCGCCGGATTGGATTCCAGCGGAATCACTTCGTTCTGCACGAAGTCGCGCACCTGCAGCCGGGTCTGTTCAATTTCGTCCGACAAAAAGAAATCCATGTTGTTTCCCTCTTCAAAATGCCAATGCAAAAAATGCCAACAATAAGAAAAAAACTTACAGTGTGCTGACCGCGTGACCGCCATCCACCGACAGGATCGAGCCGGTCATGAAGGACGATGCGTCAGAGGCCAGCAGGAACAGGGGGCCCAGCAGTTCGCTCAATTCGCCCAGGCGGCGCTGCGGCACGCGCTGGATCATCTTCTTGCCGGCGTCGGTTTCCATGAAATCGCGGTTGATGTCTGTCAGGAAATAGCCGGGGCAGATGGCATTGACGCGGATCTGGTAACGGGCCAGTTCCAGCGCCATGGCCTTGGTGAGCTGGATCAAACCGGCTTTCGAGGCGCAATAGGCAGTGAGGTGACTGGCTACCCGCAGGCCCAGCACCGAGGCGATGTTGATGATGCTGCCGTGCTTGCCATGCTGGTTCATGCGGCGGGCGCTTTCCTGAGCCACGTTGAATGCGCCGGTGAGGTTGGTGGACATGACGCGGTCCCACTCCTCGGCGGTGACATCGAACATGGCATTGCTGTCACCGATGCCCGCATTGTTGATCAGCACGTCGACACAACCGAAGGCGGCTTCCACCTGATCGAGGGCTTCCTTCACCGAAGCGCGGTCGGTGACGTCCATGGCCACCGCCAGGCACTTGCCGCCGTCCGACTCAATCTTTTCCTCCAGTGCCAGCAGGGGGTTGCGCCGCCGCGCTGCCACCACCACTTTCGCCCCCTGCCGCGCCAGCGCCGGCGCGAAAAACTGGCCAAAGCCGCTGGATGCACCGGTAATCAGCACGACCTTGCCATCGAGCCGGAAATTGATGTCGCTCATGTGTTTCCCCCTGCTGCTAAACTGCTGTTTTCTGGATGATTATGTCAGCCGCGGACGGCCGTGACCCACGGGCCACCCCACGACGGGAGCGGCAAGCATACGCCAAAGCCCCAGCCCGATCCAATCGACGGAACTGACAGTTTGGTATCCAAAATTAACAGCAGGCAGGTACAATTTCGCCCCCCGCCCGAGAGAGCACGCCCGTGAGTCAGTTGAATCCCCGTCAGTCCGAAGCCGTGAAGTACATCGACGGACCCCTGCTGGTGCTGGCGGGCGCCGGATCGGGCAAGACCAGCGTGATCACCCGCAAGATCGCGTACCTGATCGAGCAGTGCGACCTGCCCGCCCACCGCATCGTGGCCGTCACCTTCACCAACAAGGCGGCGCGGGAAATGAAGGAACGGGTGAGCCAGCTGGTGAAGGGCAAGCAGGCACGCGGCCTCACCATTTCCACGTTCCATAATCTGGGCCTCAACATCATCCGCAAGGAACTGAAGCTGCTGGGTCTGAAAAACGGCTTCTCGATTTTCGACGACCAGGATTCGCGCACCCTGCTGGCAGAACTGCTGCACCGGGAAACCGACGTGGGCGGCGAGGATGTGGATTACATCCGCAATACGATTTCCAGCTGGAAGAACGATCTGGTGCTGCCGGCCATCGCGCAGTCACGGGCGGTGGACGAGGCGGAACTGCGCGCCGCCCACACCTACGAACAGTACAACCGCATGTTGCGCGCCTACAACGCGGTGGATTTCGACGATCTGATTTTGCTGCCGACTTTATTGTTCCGCGACAACGACGAAGCGCGCGAACGCTGGCAGCACAAGAT
>JBMOPR010000438.1:0-1934 GCA_049323075.1 Pseudomonadota bacterium | reverse complement strand
TCGGGTGGGCAAAGGGTTGCCGGGTCTTCGCCGGGGTAGGCGTTGGCGCGCATGCGGGTGCGGGTGGCGCCGGGGTTGATGCAGTTGACCTTCAACTGGCTGGTATTGCGGGTTTCGTCCGCCAGGGTCTGCATCATGCCCTCCACCGCGAACTTGGAAATGGCGTAGGCGCCCCAGTTGGCCCGGCCCTGCCGTCCCACCGAGGAGGTGGTGAAAATGATGGAGCCCTGGTCTGACAGGCGCAGCAGCGGCATCAGGGTGCGCACCAGCAGGAACTGGGCGTTGACGTTCACCTTCATCACCTTCTCAAAGGTGTCCATCGGAAAGAATTCCAGCGGGCGCATGTCCCCCAGGATGGCGGCGTTCAGCAGCAGGCCGTCGAGGCGGCCGAATTCCTGTTCCAGGGTGCTGGCGATTTTCTGGTAATCGGCAATGGTGGCGGTTTCCAGGTTGAGCGGAATGATCGCTGGCTGCGGGCCACCTTCCTGTTCGATCTGGTCGTAGACCTGTTCCAGCTTTTCCACTGTTTTGCCCAGCAGGATCAGGGTGGCGCCCAGGCGGGCAAAACCCAGGGCGGCGGCGCGGCCGATGCCGTCGCCGGCACCGGTTACCAGGATGATGCGGCCTTGCAGTAATCCGCCAGGGGCCTGATAGGAGGAAGCTTGATTGGTGTGCATGAGGATTCCTGGCAGTCGGGATACGGTAGTCGGTGTTGAAAGGGAATGCCGGACTCAGCCCGGCATCTTGTTCGCCAGCAGATGATGCAGTTCCTGCGGTGTGTGCAGGATGAAATCCGCCTGCCAGTTGCTGATGTCTTCGTCCGGGTTCAGGTAGCCCCAGGCGGCGGCGACGGTGGTGTTGCCGGCGGCACGGCCTGCCTCGATGTCGCGGGCGTGGTCGCCGACGTACAGGGTCTGACGCGGTGGCACTGAAATCCATTCGCAGGCGGTGAGCAGAGGTTCAGGGTGCGGTTTCTTGTTGTCCACGTGATCGGGGCACACGGCAACGGCGCAGCGCTGGTCCAGTTTCAGCCCCTTCAGCAAAGGTATGGTGTAGCGGCTGGGCTTGTTGGTGACCACGCCCCAGGGAATGTCGTGGGCTTCCAGCAGCGCCAGCGCGGCGTCGAGACCCGGGAACAGGCGGGATTCCAGCGCCAGTTCTTTCTCGTACAGTTTCAGCAGCGCAGCCAGGCGGTCGGCGAAGGCACTGCTGTCTTCCGGCAGGTCGAAGCCCAGTTTCACCAGCGCGCGGGCGCCATTGGACACCTGGCCGCGAATGACGTTGTAGGGCAGCGGCGGCAGGTTTTCGGCGCTGCGCAGCTGGTTGAGGATGCGGGCGAAATCCGGGGCGGTATCCACCAGGGTACCATCCAGGTCGAACAGTACTGCGGCAATCGGTTCGGCAATCATGATGTCTTCTGTGTGTGCATGAAGTAGTTGACGTCGGCGTCCTTGCCCACCTTGAACTGGTGGGTGAGAGGATTCACGCTGAGACCGCTGATGTCTTTCACCGCGAGATCATTCTCCCGCGCCCAGCTGGCCAGTTCCGACGGCTTGATGAATTTCAGGTAATCGTGGGTGCCGCGGGGCACCATGTTCAAAACATATTCCGCACCGACAATAGCCAGAAGATAGGCCTTGGGATTGCGGTTCAGGGTGGAAAAAAACACATGGCCGCCGGGTTTGACCAGCGCGGCACAGGCTTTCACCACCGACGCGGGATCGGGCACGTGTTCCAGCATTTCCATGCAGGTGATGATGTCGAACGTGCCCGGCATTTCCGCCGCCAGCTGTTCCACCGGAATCTGGCGGTAGTCGATGGCCAGGTTCTGCGTTTGCGCATGGGCGCGGGCCACATCCAGCGGTGCCTGGCCCATGTCGATGCCGGTCACGTCGGCGCCGCGAAAGGCAAGGCCTTCACTCAGAATGCCGCCA
>JBMOPR010000437.1:0-1940 GCA_049323075.1 Pseudomonadota bacterium | reverse complement strand
CATCATCGGCAACTGGTTCAAGGCACGGGGCACCCGGGACAAATTCATCCTGGCCACCAAGATCGCCGGACCCGGCCCCTGGCTGCCCCATATCCGCAACGCCGAAACGCGATTCGACCGCAAGAATATAGAGGCAGCATTGCACGGCAGCCTGAAGCGCCTGCAGACCGACCACATCGACCTGTACCAGCTGCACTGGCCCGACCGCAACACCAACTTCTTCGGCCGGCTGGGTTACAAGCACAACCCCAATGAACTGATCACCCCCATCGAAGACACGCTGGCGGTACTGGACGATCTGGTGAAAGCGGGCAAGATCCGCCATATCGGGGTGTCGAACGAAACGCCCTGGGGCGTGATGAAGTTTGTGCAGCTGGCGGAAAGCCGGGGCTGGCCACGCATCGCGTCGATCCAGAATCCGTACAGTCTGCTGAACCGGTCATTTGAAGTGGGGCTGGCGGAAGTGGCGATCCGGGAACAGGCGGGGCTGCTGGCGTATTCCCCGCTGGGATTCGGCATGCTGTCGGGGAAGTTCCTGAACGGCCAGTGGCCCGAGACGGCGCGCCTGACCCTGTTCAAACAGTTCTCGCGCTACACCAATCCCCAGGCCTTTGCCGCCACTGAGCGCTATATCGCCATCGCAAAGCAGTACAACCTCGACCCTTGCCAGATGGCGCTGGCCTTCGTGCGCATGCAGCCGTTCACCACGTCCACCATCATCGGCGCAACGTCGATGGCGCAGCTGGAAACCAACCTGCGCAGCAGCGAAGTGGAATTGAGCAAGGAGATCGTGAAAGCGCTGGATGAGGTGCATGTGCTGCACCCCTCCCCTGCGCCCTGATGCATTTCCAATGGATTACGGACGGTGGGGACGGGCCAGGTACTCGTGGCTCTGCATCTCCAGCAGGCGGCTGCGGGTGCGCTGGAATTCGAACTCCAGCCGCCCGCCACTGTAAAGGTCGTCAATGCCCACTTCGCCGGACATGATCAGCTTGACGTTGCGGTCGTAGAACTCATCCACCATGTTCACGAAGCGGCGGGCGATATCATCCTGCGCAGCGCCCATTTTCGGCACGCCGCTCACCAGCACCGCGTGGTAGATCCGCGCCAGTTCGATGTAGTCGTTCTGGCTGCGGGGACCGTCGCACAACGCGCGGAAATCACACCAGAGCACGTCATCCGCCACCCGCCGCACCGGGATCGGGCGGCCGTTGATATCGATTTCACCCCCTTCCCGGCCCGGATGCTCCCCCAGTTCCGGCGCCAGGGACACGAAACTATGCTCCAGCGAGCTTTCCGCCGCTGCATCCAGCGGGCTGTGGTAGATCTCGGCCTGCTCCAGCGCCCGCAGGCGGTAGTCGATGCCGCTGTCCACATTCACCACCAGGGTGTACTTGTTCAGCAGGGCGATGGCGGGCAGGAAGCGGGCCCGCTGCAGACCATCCTTATATAGCTGGTCCGGCACGATATTGGAGGTGGCCACCAGGGTGACGCCGTGGCTGAACAGCTTCTCCATCAGGCCGCCCAGGATCATGGCGTCGGTGATGTCGGTGACGAAGAACTCGTCGAAGCAGAGTACGCGGGTCTCGTCCGCCAGCTTTTTTGCCACGATATCGAGGGGATTTTTCTCGCCCTGCAGGGCTTTGAGTTCCTGATGGACCCGCTGCATGAAGCGGTGGAAGTGAATGCGCAGCTTGCGCCGGAACGGCAGGCATTCGTAGAAGGTGTCCACCAGATAGGTCTTGCCGCGCCCTACCCCGCCCCAGAAATAGAGGCCCTGGCAGGGCGTCTGCTGCGCCTTGGAAACGCCCAGGCGGGCAAGGAAGGAGCGGGGACGGTTCTCATAGCGGTCCACCAGATCGTGGTAGAGGCGGTCGAGGTGCTGCACGGCCTGTTCCTGGGCCGCATCGTAGCTGAAGTCGGGGCGCTTCAGGTCCTGC
>JBMOPR010000436.1:0-1958 GCA_049323075.1 Pseudomonadota bacterium | reverse complement strand
GGCGTGATTGGCACCTGATTCCGTGCCGCATCACGCCGCCGAGAGCGGGTAAACGTTGCGAAGAAAGGTCAGGTAGCGGAAAGCCGGTTCTTGCGCCGTTCGTAATTCTTGGCTTCCGTCGGCACCGTGCCGCCCTTGCCGGTTTCCAGCCACTGCTTCACCCGCGCGGCGTCGCCCACATGGGAACGCTTGCCGAACGAATCCAGCAACACCACTGCCACCTGACGGTCATCAATTTCAGTCAGCATCACCAGGCAGTGACCGGCCTTGTTGTTGAAACCGGTCTTGCTCAGCTTGATGTCCCACTTGTTGTTCCGCACCAGCGGATTGGTGTTGTAGAAAGCCAGTGAGTAATTCGGCTTTTTGAAGCGGGTGTCCTTCTTCGCCGTGGTGCTGGACTGGCGGATCAGCGGATACTTCGCGGCCGTCTGCACCAGTTTGGCCAGATCACGGGCGGTGGACACGTTGGAGTAGGACAGGCCGGTGGGCTCGACGAACTGGGTGCCTTTCAGTCCCAGATCCTTCGCCTTCTTGTTCATCGCGTCGATGAATTTGGCGTAACCGAATTTGTAGTGATGGGCGAGGGTGGCGGCGGCCCGGTTCTCCGACGACATCAGTGTCAGCAGGATGATCTCCTTCCGGGTCAGCTGGCTGCCCACCCGCACCCGCGAGAAGACGCCTTTGAGTTCCTTGGTCTGGTCAATCTTGATCGGCAGCACTTCGTCCAGGGGCTGGTTGGCATCCAGCGCCACCATCACTGTCATCAGCTTGCTGACCGAGGCGATGGGCACCACCGCATCCGGATTCTTGGCAAACAGCACCTGCTTGTGATCCATGTCCATCACCAGTGCGTTCACCGACGCCAGATTCAACCGGGCCGGATCGCGGCCATTGCTGGCACGCTGGGTGGGATCGGCATTCTGGGCCTGTACTGCCAGCGACAGCAGCCAGCCAAAAAACAAAACGAAATATCGCAACTTCACTTAAAAAATCTCTGTTTCACGTTGATGGATAGCACAAGCCTAGCTACTTTTATCAATAGGATTTTAGTATGATTTTGCATTAGATACAGCGCGCGTCAAATTTTGTTCAGACAGAATTTTCAGTGCGCGGCTGTAGAAGGCAGGGCGCTGCGGTGTGGTTACCTTCCCAGGGGCTGTTCCGGCCCGGCCAAGTCAAAATCCTCCATCGTTCCAGCTTGTTCGCGCTTCGGGAGAAGCATTGCCTTCCATGGGTTCGCAGCCACACTTCGATTTGGAAACCAGCGTCCCGGTGCTTACCGATCGTGTTGAGCTTCCTGCTGCCGGCCTGGTGCGTCGCGCGCCGGCCCTGGTGGCGGAAGGTGCTGATCGGGTTGGCTATTTGCCACCACGGCCCAAGCGCCGTGGTATCCGGTTCGGCAAATTCTACCTGTTTTTGCTGGTGCTGGTGCTGCTGTTGGTCGGTGCTGCTTATTACGAAGCGCAGACATCCACCTTGCAGGCACGCTATCTGCCGGAATATGCCGCCCGCCTGAGCTGGGAAGTGCAGGACGGCCCGAGTGATGCCATTCTGTTTCCGAACAAGGGCCCGTTCGACCAGCGCCTGGGGTACATACGTCTGCCCATGATGCTGGAGAAACTCCAGACCAGTGGCATGCAACTGGACCGCCAGGCCCGCTTCTCGCCCGAATTGATGCAGTACCTCCAGGCCGGATTCTTTCTGCCTTACAGCGAAAAGACCCAGGGCGGGCTGGAGATTCTCGACCGTCGCCTTGAACCCATGTACCACTACTATTATCCCCGGCGGCATTATGCCTCGTTCGAAGCGGTGCCGGCACGCATGGTCAGTGCCCTTCTGTTCATTGAAAACCGCCGCCTGCTGGATGCCGATCATCCTCAGGTGAATCCGGCCGTGGATTGGGGGCGCTTCATCAAGGCCGCCGTGTTCAAGGCCGGCGATGCCATCAACATCAAGAC
>JBMOPR010000435.1:0-1966 GCA_049323075.1 Pseudomonadota bacterium | reverse complement strand
CACCAGCACGCCGTTGTGCACCACGAAAATATTGTCTGCCGTGCCTTCCGCTACATGGCCGTTGCGGTTGAGCAGGATCGCTTCGTCCATGCCCGCCTGGTTGGCTTCGATACGCGCCAGAATGTGATTCAGGTAATTCAGGCTTTTCACGCGGGGATCGAGTCCGTCCATGGGCAGGCGGCGGGTGGACGCGATGATCAGCCGTGCGCCCTGTTGCCGTGTTTCCGCATTCACCATTTGCAGCGTGTCGGCGACGATGAAAAAAGTCGGCTGCATGCAATTGCGTGGATCGATGCCCAGGGAACCGGCGCCGCGCGTGATCACCACTCGAAGATAACCGTTGTCGAACCTGGCGGCATTCACGGTGGTATCGATACATTCTGCCATCTGCGCCAGCGTGTACGGCAATTGCAATGCAATGGCGCGCGCCGAGCGCTCCAGCCGCGCCAGATGTTCCTGCAAACGGAAACTGCGGCGATTGTAGAAACGGATGCCTTCGAACACCCCGTCACCGTACAGCAGACCGTGATCGAACACGGAAATGGTCGCCGTGTGGGCGGGAATGATGGCGCCGTTGATCCAGCAGAGTGCGTCAGTCGACATGCAGGGTTCCTCGTAATGTGGTGATGGCCGAGCCGATCAGGTTCAAACGTGTGCCGTGCAGTTCCACGCCGACAAAGCCGCCGCGTCTGGAAACCTGATGGCCGCGCAGTGTGGTCTTGTCCAGTTGCTGGCCCCAGTACGGGCCCAGGATGCAGTGGGCGGAGCCGGTGACCGGATCTTCATCCACGCCCACGCCCGGCGCGAAAAAGCGCGATACGAAATCGGCGTCGCCGGACTGGCTGCGGGCGGTGATGATCAGGCCCCGCGCCGGCAACTGTTTGATGGCGGCAAAATCCGGCACAAAGTCGCGCACCTGCTGCTCGGTCTGCAACTCCAGCAGCAGATCCTGGCGGCCGCGCACCGCGTTGATCGCCTTGCCCTGCACGGCGTCCTGCCAGTGCGGCTGCACGGTTACCGGCTGCAGTTCCGACGCGGGAAAATCCAGCGCGATCTGCCCATTTCGTTGCTGTGCCGTCAGCACACCGCTGCGGGTTTCGAACTCCAGCACCTGCGTCGCGATTTTTTGCTCCCGCCACAACACATGGGCCGACGCCAGCGTGGCATGGCCGCACAGATCCACTTCCACCGTGGGCGTGAACCAGCGCAGTTGCCAGCGTCCGCTGGCCAGCGGCAGCAGAAACGCGGTTTCCGACAGGTTGAAATCCGCCGCCACCGCCTGCAGCCAGGTATCCGGGCGGGGCTGGTCCAGCAGGCACACCGCCGCCGGATTGCCGCTGAAGGGCTGGTCGGTAAAGGCGCTGACGACAAAACATTCCTTGCAGGTGGCGTGGGCCATGGCGGGATTCCTCGTGTCCGTGCGAAAAGGAGTTTCACTTTAGGGGGTGGCGGCGCTACAGTACAGATTCACATTGAAAAAATTGAACCGGTACAGATTGGTTGGTTCAGCCTTCTGTACCGGTTCGATCCGATGCTATCTGTACAGGTGCAGCATGGACCATCTTTACACTCAACTGGCGGCGGACCTGACCGACCGTATCGAGCAGGGTCTGCTGCGGCCCGGCGACCGGCTGCCCGGGGTGCGGGAACTGGCCCGCCAGCGCGGCCTCAGTGTGGCCACGGCGGTGGCGGCCTACCGTGCGCTGGAAACCGGCGGGCAGATCGAAGCGCGACCCCGCTCCGGTTTTTACGTGCGGGCGCAGGCAAGGGCGGTGATCGTCGAGCCGGAGCAGTCCAATCCGCTGCCGAAACCCACGCCGGTCAGCGGCCAGGACATGGTGCTGCGGCTGGCCCAGGCGGCCAGCGATCCTTCCATCCTGCAGTTGGGGGCGGCGGTGCCCGATCCTGCCTTCCTGCCCACCCGCGCCATCGAGCGTGCCCTGGCCAGCGCCGCCCACCACCCCCG
>JBMOPR010000434.1:0-1967 GCA_049323075.1 Pseudomonadota bacterium | reverse complement strand
GGAGAACCGCCTGCGCCAGAAGAGCAGCCAGCGGAACAGCAGCAACCCACACCGCCGGAACTGCAGGATCAGGCCCAGCAGCCCAAACCGCAATCCGGCCAGCAACCGCCGATGAAGCCGCTGGAAATTCCGCCGGACGCCGCCAAGACCGGCAACACTGATTTTCTCGATGGCAAGTGGAAGGCCGGCGCCGGTATCCAGGATGCGCGCACAGGCAAACCCATGCGGCTGGACTACGATTTCAAGGATGGCAAAGGGAAAGTGAAGATCACTGGCAGTGACGGCGTGGAGTGCGTCGGTGACGTCAACACGTCCATGAGTGGCGGCGGACTCGTCATCAACAACCAGGGTCAGGCCAAATGCAAGGACGGCAGCACCTACAAACTGCCCAACGTGACGTGCAAGCCCGGCGCCACCAGCGCGGCGGACTGCAGCGGCCAATACGACAACAGCAATAAATTCCCGATTTCCATGAAGCAGGGCGGCTAACCGGAACCACGACATCATGTTGCCAGACATTATTCAATACGAAGACAAGCTCACCCTGATCATGGGCAGCGGCATCCAGTTTCTGGATTTCGCGCTGAAGCTGGACCTGCGCCGGGAAACTGCAGGCGAATTCGCGCCCCAGCGCAGCAACCTTTCCTTGGCAAGACTGCTGCACGACGAACGCAGCGACCAGTATTTCCATCCGGCCGAACCCGGTGTGGCAGTGACGCCGAAACTGAGCGTTCCCATGGATCAGTCCATCGCGCTGCTGAGCGACCTGTGGCTGCCGCTGCCGTTCTTCCGCATGAAACCGCCGCGCAAATTCGACGACGGCCCGTCGAACTGGTCGCGGGTGCGGGTGATTCCGCTGGCGGAAGGCGAAGATCCCGATGGCAACACCCACCGGGTAGTGTTCGCGTTCGATACCAAGGTTTTCACCAGCCGGCGCGACACCGCGTACCTGGCTCCCACCATCGACGACGTGAAAGCGGGACTGCCCTATGCCCTCGCCCACCGCGCCGATGAAGTGGGCTGGTTTCTGGAACTGGACTGGATCGACGCCTGGCTGCAGGAAGTGTTCACCGAACAGGCCCAGACGCGGCTGCGCCTGCAGCGCGACGACATCGAGGACGAGCGCAAGGCCCTCGCCCACCAGGCCCACTACCTGAACCTGCTGCACCTGCTGGGCAACCGGCTGACGCTGCCGGAAATCAAGGTGATCTCCAATACCGATACCGACCTGCACAAACCGATTCAGGTGGACATGGTGCTGGACGTGGGCAACTCGCGCACCTGCGGCATTCTGATCGAGGATCATCCCCAGGAAAGCGACGGACTGCGCAAACGCTACGAACTGGAACTGCGGGATCTCACCCTGCCCGCCCATATTTATTCGGAACCGTTCGAGAGCCGCGTCGAATTCGCCCAGGCCGTGTTTGGCAAGGACAACTGCTCCGCCATGAGCGGTCGCAACGATGCGTTTCAGTGGCCCACCATTTCCCGCGTCGGGCGCGAGGCCGGACGTCTGGCCAGCCGCAGACGTGGCACCGAAGGCTCCACCGGCCTGTCGAGCCCGAAACGTTATTTGTGGGACGAGGAAAGCTACGAACCGGGCTGGCGTTTCAACTGCGCATTTGTGAAATCCGAAAGCGAACCCCACGCCACTGCCGCGCCGATTGCCAACCTGATCAACGAACTGGGCGACGCGCTGTACACGCTGCCGCTGGAAGAACGCATGCCGGTGTTTCACCCGCATTATTCCCGCAGCTCGCTGATGACCTTCATGCTGTCGGAAGTGCTGGCGCAGGCATTGATGCAGATGAACAGCCCGTCGCAGCGGCTGAAACTGAGCCACGCGAAAGTGCCGCGGCATCTGCGTTCGATCATTCTCACCGTGCCGCCGTCGATGCCGAAGCCGGAGCGGGAAATTTTCGCCAAGCGCACCAGACAGGCATTGGGTCTGGTGTGGAAAAGTCTGG
>JBMOPR010000433.1:0-1972 GCA_049323075.1 Pseudomonadota bacterium | reverse complement strand
CATTTTCCGGCTGCGGCCGGCCGTGCACAGCCGCACGCCCATCGAGGGTTACTCGCTCAACATCAAGCCCGACAACCATTTCATCAACTGGCAGCAGGACCCGTTCGGCAACTTCCTCGCCCGCGTGGTGTTTCCCGACAAAACCCGTGAACTGCAAATCGATGTGGAAGTGATCGCCGATCTGAAGGTGATCAACCCGTTCGATTTCTTCGTGGAGGATTACGCCAGCAAGTTCCCCTTTGAGTATGAGAAACAGCTGGCGAAGGAACTGGTGCCTTATCTGGAAATAAAAGAGCAGGGGCCGCTGCTGCTGGACTGGATCGGCACGATCGAGCGCACGCCGCGCACCATCGTGGATTTTCTGGTGGAAGTGAACCGTGCGCTGTTCCAGCACATCGAATACAGCATCCGCATGGAGCCGGGCGTGCAGACCTGCGAGGAAACGCTCACCAGTCGCATTGGCTCCTGCCGCGATTCCGCATTCCTGCTGGTGCAGGTGCTGCGGCATCTGGGGCTGGCGGCGCGTTTCGTGTCGGGCTACCTGGTGCAGCTGAAACCGGATATCGAATCTCTCGACGGCCCCAGTGGCCCTCACGCGGATTTCACCGACCTGCACGCCTGGTGCGAAGTGTATGTGCCGGGCGCCGGCTGGATCGGGCTTGATCCTACTTCAGGCTTGTTTGCCGGTGAAGGCCACATTCCGCTCGCGTGCACGCCGGACCCGGTGAGCGCCGCGCCGGTCACCGGTGCCACGTCCAAGTGTGAAGTGGAGTTTGAATTTGAAAACCGCGTCGACCGCATTCTGGAAGATCCGCGCGTCACCAAACCCTACACCGAAGAACAGTGGCAGAACATCCAGGCCCTGGGCAACCAGGTTGAAGAGGATCTGGTGAATGGCGATGTGCGCCTGACCATGGGTGGCGAACCCACCTTTGTGTCGGTGGACGACATGGAAGGCGCCGAGTGGAACGTCACCGCCGACAGCCCCAACAAGCGCAAACTGGCGCACAGTCTTTTTCTCGGCATGCAGAAACATTTCGCACCGGGCGGCGTGAAGCATTACGGTCAGGGCAAATGGTACCCGGGCGAGCCTTTGCCGCGCTGGCAGTATGCGTGCTACTGGCGCAAGGACGGCAATCCGCTGTGGCACAATCCGGCGCTGATGGCCGATCCCAACCACAACTACAATTTTTCCGTGCACAACGCGCGGCAGTTCATGCACCAGCTGTGTCATGAGCTGAAGCTGCCGGAGCGTTTCGCGATTCCCGCTTACGAAGACGCCGTGTATTACCTGTGGCAGGAAGGCAACCTGCCGGCGGAATTCGATCCCACAAAAAAAGACCTGAAGCTGGATCTGGAACGCAAACGCCTGCTGGCGCAATTGCAGCGCGGGCTGGACCAGCCAGTGGGATACACCCTGCCGCTGAACTGGGACTGGTACGACCGCACCTGGCACAGCTGCAGCTGGACCTTCCGCCGGGGCCATCTGCACCTGGTGCCCGGCGATTCACCATTGGGCATGCGGCTGCCGCTGGAAGTGATCCACTGGCTGCCGCCGGAACGGCGCGAACAGCACCAGCCCATGAGTCTGTTCGAGGAAGCGGGTGCGCTGCCCTATTTCCCGCCCAATCTGGCGCCACTCGAAGCCAGTGAAACGTCCGAAAAAAATGAAAAGGAAAAATTCATCCAGACCGCGCTCTGTATCGAGCCGCGCCACGGCGTGCTGTACATTTTCCTGCCGCCCCTGTCCAACGCCGACCAGTTCATCCTGCTGATCAATGCCATTGAATCCGCCGCCGCCAAACTCAGCATGCCGGTCGTGCTGGAAGGCTACGATCCACCCAAGGATCTGCGCCTGGAAAAATTCATGGTGACGCCGGACCCGGGTGTGATCGAAGTGAACATCCATCCAGCCCACAGCTGGAAACAGCTGCAGCAGAACACGCTGGACCTGTACGAGATCGCGCGCAAA
>JBMOPR010000432.1:0-1976 GCA_049323075.1 Pseudomonadota bacterium | reverse complement strand
GCCCGCATTGTCGCCATCGTCGACGTGTATGACGCGCTGCGTTCACGGCGACCGTACAAGGAATCCTGGCCCGAGGAAGCCTCCTGCAACGAGCTGCAGCGGCTGTCCGGCCACCAGCTGGACCCGCATCTGGTGGGCAAATTCCTGCATCTGGCGGGCGACGGTGAACTCAACCGCATCCGCCAGGCCCACTCTCATTGAAATCAATAGCCACTGACCACTTGCCCATAGAACGCGGAACACCCGGCGCGCGTGACCCATCAGGGGGAATCCCGGTATAATCCGGCGATTCCCCTTTGCATTTGAAAGGTTCCGCTGAATGGACGTTAAAGCCTACATGACCCAGGTGGGTCAACAGGCCCGTACCGCCTCCCGCCTGATGGCCAAAGCCAACACCGGTGTGAAAAACCGTGCCCTGCTCGCCATCGCCGGCGCCATCGAAGCCAGCCGCGACGCCCTGATGATCGCCAACGCCCAGGACATGGCCAGTGGCAAGGCAAACGGCCTCGACGCCGCCCTGCTGGACCGGCTGGAACTCACCCCCGCCCGCATCGACGCCATGATCGAAGGCCTGCAGCAAGTCGCCGCCCTGACCGACCCGGTGGGCGAAATCACCGGTCTCAGCTATCGCCCCAGCGGTATCCAGGTGGGCAAGATGCGCGTTCCGCTCGGTGTCATCGGCATCATTTACGAATCCCGTCCCAACGTCACCGTGGAAGCCGCCAGCCTGTGCCTGAAGTCCGGCAACGCCACCGTGTTGCGCGGCGGTTCCGAAGCCATTCACAGCAACAAGGCCATTGCCGCCTGCATCAGCACCGGCCTGAAAGAGGCCGGCTTGCCGCAAACCGCCGTGCAGGTGGTGGAAACCACCGACCGCGCCGCCGTGGGCGAACTGATCACCATGCCGCAATACGTGGACGTGATCGTGCCGCGCGGTGGCAAGGGCCTGATCGAACGCATCAGCCGCGATGCGCGGGTGCCGGTGATCAAACATCTGGATGGCATCTGCCACGTCTACATCGACGCCGAGGCGGATCTGGACAAGGCGATTCCCATTGCCATGAACGCCAAGACCCATCGCTATGGCACCTGCAACACCATGGAAACCCTGCTGGTGCATCAGGCCGTGGCGGCAAAAGTGTTGCCCACCCTGGCCGACCAGTACACGGCAAAAGGTGTGGAACTGCGCGGCTGCGAACGCACGCAGAAAATCATCAGCTGCAATGCGGCGACGGAAGAAGACTGGAAAACCGAATACCTGGCGCCGATCCTGTCGATCCGCATCGTCGATTCACTCGACGCCGCCATCGACCACATCAACACCTACAGTTCCCAGCACACCGATTCCATCGTCACCGAAAACTATACGCTGGCGCGGCGCTTCCTCACCGAAGTGGATTCCAGCTCGGTCATGGTCAATGCCTCCACCCGCTTTGCCGATGGCTTCGAATATGGCCTGGGCGCGGAAATCGGCATTTCCACCGACAAGATCCACGCCCGCGGCCCGGTGGGGCTGGAAGGGCTGACCTCGCAGAAATACATCGTGCTGGGTGATGGCCACGTCCGCAGTTAACGCCATTGGCGTACTCGGCGGCACGTTCGACCCGATTCACAACGGTCACCTGCGGCTGGGCTGGGAAGCCTATACCCGGCTTGGCCTGCAACAGCTGCGGGTGATTCCGTGTCACCTGCCACCGCACCGGGAAAGCCCCAACAGCAGCGCACAACACCGGCTGGCGATGGCCCGGCTGGCGTGCAATGACGTGCCGGGCTTCGTGGTAGACGACTGGGAAATCAGCCGCGACCAGCCCTCCTACAGCGTGCACACCCTCAGCCATCTGCGCCAGCAGGTCGGCTCGCAGGTGGCGCTGGTGTTCATCCTGGGCATGGATGCGTTCAACCAGTTCTGTTCCTGGCACCAGTGGGAACGGATTCTGGAACTGTCCCACCTGTGGGTGGCGCAGCGGCCGGGCTCC
>JBMOPR010000431.1:0-1978 GCA_049323075.1 Pseudomonadota bacterium | reverse complement strand
GCCTTTGCTCACACGCAGTACCTGCGCATCCACGAACGCGGATTTCGGCGACAGGAAAAAGCGCAGCGCGGATTCAGCGGATTTTTCCGCCTGCTTGGCCACGTACACCAGATTCGCAGTGGCGCCTTTCTTGCCCACTTCCTTCGCCACGGAACGAATGAAGCCTTCCAGCGAGCGCTGGGCGATCTGGGCGCGGGGATTGGTCTTGCAGGATTCCGGCGGCGTGCCGATCACCACCAGACGGCCGCAATCAGCCAGTTTCTTGATCACCGGATGGAAAAAGTTGTACAGCTCCCGTGTCTGCTCGCTGGTTTCGATACCGGTAGCATCGAAAATCAACGCCTTGAAACGGGCGCCTTCAGAGGCAGGATCGACGTTGGTGAATTTCAGCTCCGCCTTGTCGCCAGCCTGTTTGATGTCAGCGATATTGGCTGCATTCTGCGCGACCAGTGCGGTGGCATTGCTCTGTTTCAGCGTCGCCGCGATCACGTCCAGCATGCGGCCGCCAGGGGCTGCGCCCACCAGCACGTTACCGCTGAGGAACGAGGTTTGGGTTGAAGAATGGCGCTCCAGCGGGGTGGGAACCGGCAGATTCAGCGAATTGAGAAGCGAGCGTCCAACGTTGTTGCTGAGCAGGGATTCGTACAGATCGGCCATGGTTCTGATCCTGTGTGGGTAATGTTGGTGTGGTATAGTTGTGGCCGCTTTGCAGCCGCCGGTGCCGCGTAATCCGTGGGCTGTGGCAGGGCTGCAAGCGCAGGGTAGTCGGCGCGTATAGTAAATGACTTGGATTCCAAATTGAATTGACCCCGTTTAAATGGCCGTGGGTCAGTTCTGCCAATGTTTCGGGATGACACCCGGCTAGACTAGGCCCCGTAATCCGGAATCCAGCCGGTGCCGACTCTTATATCCGTTCAGGCAGATCAACCCTTTATGCCCTCATTGTTAGGGCATCCACTCGACAGGAAGCCTTTCCATGAAAGTAGATCAAGTTCGCAAGGTGGCCATCATTGGCGGAAACCGAATTCCCTTTGCACGTTCCAACACCGCTTACTCCCATGCCAGCAACCAGGACATGCTGACAGCGGCGCTGAATGGACTGGTCGAGCGTTACAAGCTGCAAGGCAAGCTGATGGGTGAAGTGGTGGGCGGCGCGGTGATGAAGCACTCCCGCGATTTCAACCTGGTGCGTGAATCCGTACTGAGCACGCAGCTGGCGCCGGAAACGCCCTGTTATGACATCCAGCAGGCCTGTGGCACCGGCCTGGAAGCAGCGATTCTGGTGGCGAACAAGATCGCCCTGGGCCAGATCGACTGCGGTATTGCCTGCGGCGTGGACACGACCTCTGACGCGCCCATCGGTGTCAGCGAAGGCTTGCGCAAAATCCTGCTGGACCTGAACCGCGCCAAGACCAACCAGGAGCGGATGAAGCTGATTGCAAAAATCCGTCCCCGTCACCTGATGCCGCTGATTCCCGCCAACAGCGAACCGCGCACTGGCCTGGCCATGGGCGACCATTGCGAAATCACTGCCAAGGAATGGAACATTCCCCGCGCCGAACAGGACAAACTGGCATTCGAAAGCCACACCAAAATGGCGGCAGCCTACGAGCGCGGCTTCTTCAAGGACATGATCACGCCGTTCATGGGCCTGGAGCGCGATAACAACATGCGCGGCGACACCAAGATGGAAAAACTCGCCAGCCTGAAGCCCTGCTTCGATAAAGAAAACGGCACCATGACCGCCGCGAATTCCACGCCGCTGACCGATGGCGCATCGTCTGTGCTGCTGGCCAGTGAAGAGTGGGCGAAGAAAAACAACCTGCCGATTCTGGCGTACATGACCTATTGCGAAACCGCTGCGGTGGATTTCGTGGGAAAGAAAGAAGGTCTGCTGATTGCGCCGGCCTACGCGGTGCCGCGTCTGCTGGATCGCGCCGGCATCACCCTGCAGGATTTCGATTTCTATGAAATCCAC
>JBMOPR010000430.1:4531-17762 GCA_049323075.1 Pseudomonadota bacterium | reverse complement strand
GGGGTGATCGTGTCCGGCTGACCGGCCCGCAGGATCGCTTCGTCGAAGTGCTGCAGCAGCATGTCGTTCAGCTGCGACACCGACAGCGCCACCCGGTAATAGCGCTTCATGAATTTTTCCACTGCCAGGTTGGCGTTGCTGTCGCGATAGCCCAGTATTTCCGCCACAGCGCGCTGGTGGTCGAACAGCAGGCGGTTTTCGCTGCGTTTGGTGAGGATGTGCAGGGCGTAACGTACTTCCCACAGGAAGGACTGGCCCGCATTCAGCATGTCGTACTCTTCTGCGGTCAGAAAACCGTGGTTGACCAGATCGCTGAGCCGGTTGGCATTGAAATAGCGCTTGGTCACCCAGCCGATGGTCTGGATGTCGCGCAGGCCGCCGGGCGCGTTCTTGATGTCCGGCTCCAGATTGTATTCCGTGTTGTTGTGCTTGTTGTGGCGCGCGATCTGTTCGGTCCACTTGGCGCTGAAGAAATCCACCACATTCCAGATCTTGTCTGGCGCCGTGGCCTTCTGCATCCGGACACCCAGCTCGGGATTGCCGCACAGGGTGCGCGATTCCATCAGGTTGGTGGCGATGGTGATGTCGTCGCGGGCCAGGTTTGTGCACTCCTCGATGGTGCGCACACTGTGGCCCACTTCCAGCCCGATGTCCCACAGCTGGGTGACGAACAGTTCCAGATCAGCGCGGTATTGCTCGGCGTTGCCGCTGTCCTGCAGCAGGATCAGCAGGTCGATATCGGAATGGGGGTGCAGTTCGGCGCGGCCATAACCGCCCACCGCCATCAGTGCAATGTCACTGGCCTTGGCGCACGCCAGCTGGTTCCACAGCTGCTGCAACAGCTGGTCCATGGTCCAGGCGCGGCGGCGGATGATCAGCTTGATGTTTTCCATGTTGCGGAAGCGGCGGTTCAACACCGTATCCGCTTCTTTCATGGCGTGACGGAACGCCTTCGGCACCGAACCCAGTTCCTGTACCCATTGCGCGAAGCGCTCGGGGTCGAACAGTTCGGGGTCCTGTTTCAGTTCCGTGACGAGAGGGGTTTTCATGCCGGAATCCCGTTCAAGCCGGGCCAAAGATGCCGGCTTCTTCCTTGCGCAGGGTCAGCACGTCAAAGCCGGTGTCGGTCACCAGGATGGTGTGCTCCCACTGGGCCGACAGCTTGTGATCCTTGGTGACCACCGTCCATTCGTCTGGCAGCAGCTTGGTGAAGCGCTTGCCGGCGTTGATCATGGGTTCGATGGTGAAAATCATGCCGGGCTCCAGCATCACGCCGGTATTGGGACGGCCGTAGTGCAGTACCTGGGGTTCCTCATGGAAGCCCTCGCCGATGCCGTGGCCGCAGTACTCGCGCACCACCGAGAAATGGTTGTTCTCGGCATGCTGCTGGATGGCGTGGCCGATATCCCCCAGCCGCACGCCGGGTTTCACCATCTTGATCCCCAGATAGAGGCACTCCTGCGTTACCCGGATCAGCCGTTCCGCCTGGATCGAGGCTTCTCCCACCACGAACATCTTGCTGGTATCGCCGTGCACCCCGTTCTTGTACACCGTAATGTCGATGTTCACGATGTCCCCCCGCTTTAATACCTTCTTGTCGCTGGGAATGCCGTGGCAGACCACATGATTGACCGAGGTACAGATGGACTTGGGATAGCCGCGATAGTTGAGGGGCGAGGGAATGGCCTGCTGCACGTTCACTATATAGTCGTGGCAGATGCGGTCCAGTTCCTCGGTAGTGACGCCGGGTTTGACATGTTCGCCAATCATTTCAAGGACTTCTGCCGCCAGTCGTCCCGCAATGCGCATTTTTTCAATCAGTTCCGGCGTCTTGATGATGATGGTCATGTAGTGCGATTTCTATCCCGGTGATGTCAGTTGTGGTGGTGCCCGTGCGGCCCGCACGCGCCGGCACGCAAGGCCGGGGCGGACAAAGGGGCTCATTGTACATGGCGGGTCGCGGCGGATATACCCCTGAACCGGGAGGGAATTTCCCCGTCGGGGCCGGCCATCCGGGCTGCGCGCGGTTGTTGCCCGGGTGTGGATGTGGTATAAAGCGCCGCGCAAATTAACCATAAACCACACATATGCCGACACATGGTTCAGGGTGCCCCTCGGGGTTGGATCATGGGGTATATGGAGGCCTAACCCACTCTCAGGAGAAGAAAATGGCTCAAGTCACCATGCGTGATATGTTGAAGGCTGGCGTCCACTTTGGTCACCAGACCCGCTACTGGAACCCCAAGATGAACCAGTACATCTTCGGTTCCCGCAACAAGATCCACATCATCAACCTGGAACACACCGTTCCGGCTTTCAATGACGCACTGAATTTCGTCAACAAACTGACCTCCAGAAAGAACAAGGTTCTGTTCGTTGGCACCAAGCGCGCCGCTGCCAAGATTGTGGAAGAGCAAGCCCGCCGCGCCGGCATGCCTTTCGTGAACCACCGCTGGCTGGGCGGCATGCTCACCAACTGGAAAACCATCCGTCAGTCCATCCGCCGTCTGAAAGAGCTGGAAACCCAGAGCACCGACGGTACTTTCGACAAGCTGACCAAGAAAGAAGCCCTGATGCGCACCCGCGAAATGCAGAAACTGGAGCGCAGCCTGGGTGGTATCAAGGACATGGGCGGCCTGCCCGATGCCATCTTCGTGATCGACGTTGACCACGAGCGCATTGCGGTTACCGAAGCCAACAAACTGGGGATCCCGGTTATCGGCATCGTCGACACCAACAGCAACCCCGATGGCGTTGACTACGTGATTCCCGGTAACGACGACGCCATCCGCGCCGTGCAGTTGTATGTGACCGCACTGGCCGATGCCTGCATCGAAGGCGTTGAATACGCCCGCACTTCCGGCCCGGCTGATGCCGATGGCTTCGTGGAAGTTGAAGCAGGCTCGGAAAAAGTGGCTGGCTGAGCCCGCTGCGGACGGGGTGCGACCGCTGCAGCCCGTCCTGCATTTGTCACGAAACCGCGTTATTCAGACAACGCAATAAAGGGGGCTTGGCCCCCTTTTTCAAAAGTTGCCAAGAACCCGCAACATTCATTATTCAGGTATATAGAGGATACAACCATGGCCGTGACTGCCGGACAGGTAAAAGAACTGCGTGAACGCACTGGTTTGGGCATGATGGAATGCAAGAAAGCCCTGGTGGAAACCGATGGCGACATCGAGCTGGCCATTGAGAACCTGCGCAAATCGGGTCAGGCCAAGGCTGCCAAGAAAGCTGGCCGGGTGGCCGCTGAAGGCGCCGTGATCGCCAAGGTCAGCGCGGATGGCAAGACTGCAATCCTGCTGGAAGTGAACAGCGAAACCGATTTCGTTGCGCGCGATGCCAACTTCACCGTTTTTGCTGGCAAGGTCGCCGACCGAGTACTGGCTTCCAAGGAAACCAATATTGCCAAGTTGCTGGACATGCCGTTTGATGACGGCAGCGCCGATTCCATCGAAGCCACCCGGCAGGCGCTGGTGCAGAAGATTGGTGAAAACATCCAGGTGCGTCGCGCCTATCTGGTGGAAAGCAAGGACGGCATCGTCGGCGCTTACGTCCACAGCGGCAAGATCGGCGTACTGGCGGCCCTGAAAGGCGGCAACGATGAACTGGGCAAGGATGTGTGCATGCACATCGCGGCCAGCAACCCGCTGGTGGTCACCTCGGACCAGGTTGACCAGGGCACCCTGGCCAAAGAGCGTGAAATCTACACCGCCCAGGCGGCCGACAGCGGCAAGCCGGCCGACATCGTCGCCAAGATGGTGGAAGGCCGCATCAGCAAGTTCCTGAAGGAAGTGAGCCTGGTGGACCAGCCCTTCGTGAAGGATCCGGACACCACCGTGGGCAAGCTGGTACAGAAGGCCGGTGCAACCGTACTGAGCTTCATCCGCATTGAAGTGGGTGAAGGCATCGAGAAGGAAGAAGTCGATTTCGCTGCCGAAGTGGCAGCGGCTGCCCGCAGCCAGTAAGCACTATAATGAAAGGCGTCCTTTGGGGCGCCTTTTGTTACCCCCTCTCGATTCCTTCTGGAGTTTTGCATGCCAGCATCTGACCGCACCCCCAAATACAAGCGAATTCTGCTGAAACTGAGTGGCGAAGCCCTGATGGGCGAGATGGATTTCGGCATTGATCCCAATGTGCTGGAGCGCATGGCGCTGGAAATCGGCCAGCTGCGTGGCATCGGCGTGCAGGTGGGACTGGTGGTCGGCGGTGGCAACCTGTTCCGGGGCGCCACTCTGCAGAAAACCGGCCTCGACCGTGT
The DNA here is from genome assembly GCA_049323075.1 of Pseudomonadota bacterium. Taxonomy (GTDB): domain Bacteria; phylum Pseudomonadota; class Gammaproteobacteria; order Pseudomonadales; family Ketobacteraceae; genus Ch67. Next base: position 13,501 of record JBMOPR010000430.1, on the reverse strand, counting down.
CACCGGCGATCATATGGGCATGCTGGCTACCGTGATGAACGGCCTGGCAATGCGGGATGCGCTGGAGCGGGCGAATATCCCCACGGTACTGATGTCTGCCATCCAGATGAGCGGTGTGGTGGAGCACTACGATCGTCGCCGTTCCATGCGTTTTCTGGGCAATGGCGATGTGGTGATCTTCGCGGCCGGTACCGGCAACCCCTTCTTCACCACCGATTCCGCCGCCTGCCTGCGCGCCATCGAAGTGGAGGCCGAAGTTGTGTTCAAGGCCACCAAGGTCGACGGTGTCTACGATTCCGACCCGGTGAAAAACCCCAATGCCGTGAAGTACGATCGCCTGACCTACGACCAGGTGCTTGAAAAAAAGCTGGGAGTCATGGATCTTACTGCCATCTGCCTGTGCCGGGACCACGATATGCCGGTGCGCGTTTTCGACATGAATGAACCTGGCGCGCTGCTGTCCGTGACCCTGGGTGGTAAAGACGGAACCCTCATTGAAAAAGGATAAAAGCCGTGATCAATGATATTAAGAAAGATGCCGACGCGCGGATGAGAAAGTCCCTGGAAGCGCTGGAAACGGCATTCAAGAAAGTCAGAACCGGTCGTGCCCACCCTAGCATTCTGGACGGCGTGATGGTGCCCTATTACGGCGTGGACACACCGCTCAAGCAGGTGGCCAACGTCACCGTGGAAGATGCGCGCACCCTGGCCATTTCCCCCTGGGAAAAGCAGCTGGGATCCGCCATCGAAAAAGCCATCATGAAAGCCGACCTGGGCCTGAATCCCAGCTCCAACGGTGATCTGATCCGGGTTCCCATGCCGGCACTGACCGAGCAGACCCGCAAGGAAATGATCAAGATCTGCAAGGCGGAAGCCGAGCATGGTCGTGTCGCGATCCGCAATATCCGCCGCGACGCCAATACCATGCTGAAGGATCTGCTGAAGGAAAAGGAAATCACCGAGGACGAGGAGCGTCGCGGCCAGGAGGACGTACAGAAGTTGACGGACAAGTACGTCGCCGAAGTCGAAGAAATGCTGAAGAAAAAAGAAGCGGATCTGCTCGAAGTCTGATCCGCCCGGCCTGCGCCATTGCCCGGCGCAGGCCGACCGATTCCATCACGGAGGATACCCTTGAAAGTCCAGTCTTCCGCTCCCGATATTGATTCCTCCGCTCCCGCCATTCCCCGTCATGTTGCGATCATCATGGATGGCAACAACCGCTGGGCGAAGCAGCGCGGCCTGCGCGGCGTTGAAGGCCACAAGCAGGGTGCCCGTGCCGTGCGTGCCACAGTGGAGAATTGTGCCCGGGCCGGGGTTGAAGTACTCACCGTGTTTGCGTTCAGCAGTGAAAACTGGCGCCGGCCGGAAGAGGAGGTCAACGCCCTGATGAGCCTGTTCCTGGAAGCCCTGACCCAGGAAGTGGCTGAACTGCACCAGAACGGCATCCGGCTGGTGTTCATCGGTGATCTGTCTGCCTTTACGCCCGAGTTGCGGCGCAAGATGGACGATTCGGTGCGCCTGACCGCCAATAACCAGCGCATGACCTTTGCCGTCGCCGTGAATTATGGTGGCCAGTGGGATATTGCCAATGCGTGCCGTCAGCTGGCCAGCCAGGTGGAGCAGGGCACCCTGCGCGCTGATCAGATCACGCCGGAAAAAGTGCAGCAGTGCATCAGCCTGGGTGATCTGCCCATGCCGGATCTGTGTATCCGCACCGGCGGTGAAAACCGCATCAGTAATTTCATGCTGTGGCAAATGGCCTACGCGGAACTTTACTTTACCGACCTTTACTGGCCTGATTTCGATCAGGCGGCCCTGGACGCGGCGTTCGCGGATTTCACGCGGCGCCAGCGTCGTTTCGGGCGCACCAGCGAGCAGATTGCAGCGAGCCAAGAAGAATAAGACATGTTGAAGCAGCGCATCATTACAGCACTGATTTTGTTGCCCCTGATACTCGGGGCAATTTTTTATTTGGATACACCCTGGTTCGCCCTGGCGATGGCCATTCCGGTGGCCCTGGGCGCCTGGGACTGGGCCAATATCATGGGTATCGAAGACCCGGTCCGCCGCCTTCCCTATGTGGGCATCGTGCTGGCACTGCTTATGCTGGTGTATCTCACCCGTTTCAACGCGGTCCTTTACCTGGGCTGCCTGTGGTGGCTGGCGGCCGTGTGGCTGGTGAAATCCTACCCGGCTGAGGTGGCGCGCTGGGAAGGCCGCGGTGTCCAGAGCCTGATCGGCCTGCTGGTGCTGGTGCCGGCCTGGTGGTCGCTGGTCCTGATTCAGGGGCAGGCTGACGGGCACTGGTGGCTGCTGTATGTGATGTTGCTGGTGTGGGGTGCCGATACCGGGGCCTATTTCGTGGGTCGCAAGCTGGGCAAGAACAAGCTGGCGCCGGCGGTCAGTCCGGGCAAGTCCATCGAAGGCCTGCTGGGCGGGCTGGCCACCACGGCCGTCATCGCCCTGCTGGTGGCTTTCTCCACCCACGCGTCCGACCGCGCCGGATTGATTCCCTTCCTGCTGATCAGTCTGGTGGCCGTGATCGGCTCGGTATTCGGGGATCTGGCGGAGAGCATGTTCAAGCGTCATCGCGGTATCAAGGACAGTAGCCAGTTGCTGCCGGGACATGGCGGCGTGCTGGACCGTATCGACAGCATCACTGCCGCTGTGCCCCTGTTTGCCAGCGGCATGCTGTTGCTGGGAGCAATGCAATGAGGCAATCCCATGACTGAAAGGAAACGCGTTACTGTGCTGGGAAGCACGGGTTCCATCGGCGTCAGCACACTGGATGTGATTGCCCGGCATCCCGCCGAGTTTGAAGTATTTGCCCTGACCGCCAACAACCGGGTGGAACCCCTGCTCCAGCAGGTACTGGCCACGCAACCGCGCTATGCGGTGATGCGGGATGAACTGTCAGCGGAGCAGTTGCGGAGCCGTCTGCGCGAGCTGGGTTCCGACACGGAAGTGCTGGCAGGGGAGAGCGGACTGGTTACGGTATCCAGCCATCCGCAGACCGACTACGTGATGGCCGCCATTGTCGGTGCCGCCGGCCTGATGCCGACCCTTGCGGCTGTGAAAACCGGCAAGCGCGTGCTGCTGGCCAACAAGGAAGCGCTGGTGATGAGCGGTGCCCTGTTCATGGACGCAGTGCAGGCGCACGGCGCTGAACTGCTGCCCATCGACAGCGAGCACAACGCCATCTTCCAGTGCATGCCGCTGAATTTTGCCGAGGGGCTGGAGCGGGCCGGTGTCGCCCGCATCCTGCTGACCGGCTCCGGTGGACCTTTCCGCAATAAACCTTTGCACGAACTGGAAACCGTGACTCCCGACCAGGCCTGCGCCCACCCCAACTGGTCCATGGGCCGCAAGATTTCCGTGGATTCCGCCACCATGATGAACAAGGGCCTGGAATTCATCGAGGCCTGCTGGTTGTTCAACGCCCGCATCGACCAGGTGGAGATTGTCGTCCATCCGCAAAGTGTGATTCACTCCATGGTCGAATACGTGGATGGCTCGGTGCTGGCGCAGCTGGGGAATCCGGACATGCGCACCCCGATTGCCTACGGCCTGGGCTGGCCCCGGCGCAAACAGTCCGGCGTGCCGCTGCTGGATCTGATAAAAGTGGGGCGGCTGGATTTCCAGGCGCCTGACGAAGCGCGCTTTCCCTGCCTGCGACTGGCGCGGGAAGCCATGCAGACCGGTCAGACTGCGTCCGTGGTGCTCAATGCCGCCAACGAAATCGCAGTGGAAGCCTTCCTGGCAGGGCAGCTCCCGTTTCCCGCCATTGCCCGCACGCTGGACAGGGTGATGGAAAAAGCGGCATTGGTGGAACCGATTGACCTTGATACTATTCTAAAGGCCGATGCAGAAGCCCGCGCGCTTGCCCGCGAGCAGCTGGTGCAGTACCGGAAACATTGACACCATAACAATAACTCGAGGTTGCCTTGTACAGCTTGATGCAGACAGTACTGGCCTTTGTCGTCACCCTCGGCGTCCTCATTTTCGTTCATGAGTTCGGCCATTTCTGGGTCGCCCGCCGCTGTGGCGTCAGAGTGCTGCGTTTTTCCATCGGTTTCGGCCAGCCTTTGCTCAAATGGAAAGACAGCCAGGATACCGAATATGTCATCGCGGCCCTGCCCCTGGGCGGTTACGTCAAGATGCTGGGGGAGCCGGGCTCTGAAGTGTCCGAACATCTCAAATCCCAGTCCTTTGCCCACAAAACCGTATTTCAGCGCTTTGCCATCGTAGCGGCGGGGCCGCTGGTGAATCTGATGTTCGCAGTCGTCCTGTACTGGCTGCTGTTCCTGTCTGGCATTACGTCTCTCGCTCCTGTCGTGGGCAATGTCATTCCCGGCAGCCCGGCAGAAAAGGCCGGTTTCCAGAAGATGGAGGAAGTGGTGGCGGTCGACGGCCGTGCCACTGAAAGCTGGGATGATATCGTGCTGGAACTGGTGGCTCGGCTGGGGGAAAGCACGGCTGTGCGTTTCAGCATCAAGCCTGAAGGCAGCGCAGTCACGGATGAGCGCGTGATCCAGCTGGACAACTGGATGGCCGGGCAGGAGAAGGAGAATCCGCTCAAGCTGTTGGGCCTGGAACCGTTTTTTCCTACTGCGCCGCCAGTGCTGGGCGAGCTGGAAAAAGGCATGGCCGCCGAGCGCCAGGGCCTGCAGGTGGGTGACCGCATCCTGGCGGTGAATGACGTGGAGCTGCTGTCCTGGGACGAGTGGGTGAGCCTGATCCGGCAGAATCCCATGGTGGCGATGAACGTCAAGGTGGCCCGCGGGGAACAGGAGCTGATTCTGGCGGTCACACCCGATGCGGTTATGGACGAGAAGCTGGGCCGGATCGGCCGCATTGGTGCCAAGCCCGACCCGGCATCGGTGAAGTATCCAGAAGGAATGCTGCGTGAATTGCAGTACGGGCCTCTGGATGCCATTCCCAGGGCCCTGGATTACACCTGGTCCCGCATTGCGTTGACGGTGTCTGCGATTGGCAAAATGGCCATGGGCAAGATCTCCCTCGACAACATCAGCGGGCCGATCACCATAGCGAAAGTGGCGGGTGACAGCGCCAGCTACGGGCTGGAGCCTTTTTTAACCTTCGTGGCCTATTTAAGTATCAGCCTTGGGGTGTTAAATTTGCTGCCCATTCCAGTACTGGATGGCGGGCACCTGATGTACTACCTCGTCGAAATGGTGAAGGGCAGTCCGGTCTCCGAGAAAGCCCAGGCCTTCGGCAAAAGCCTGGGACTGGGCCTGCTGGTCATGTTCATGGGTCTTGCCTTCTATAACGATTTGATGGGTCTTTGAGCCCGAGCCTTTTCAACCCCCTGCGGATTTGATTGCCTGATGATTCGATTTGCTGCATTGGTAGCGCTGTGGTTCCTGCTTTTATCCGCACCCACAGCCATGGCGGAAACCTTTGTGATCAAGGATATCCGCATCGATGGTCTGCAGCGTATTTCCGCTGGTGCCGTGTTCAATTCCTTGCCCCTGCAGGTAGGAGATGAAGTGGACGATGCCACCCTGGCCCGCTCCGCCCGCCTGCTGTTCAAGACCGGCAATTTCCAGGACATCAAGCTGGAGCGTGAAGGCGATGTGCTGGTGATCCTGGTGAGCGAGCGCCCCTCCATCACCAAGATCGAGCTGGAAGGCAACAAGTCCATCGAAACCGAGAATCTCATGGATGGCCTGTCGAAGGCCGGCCTCAGCGAGGGCAGCGTGTTTCAGCGCGCCACCCTCGACCGGCTCAAGCTGGAACTGGAGCGGCAGTACATCGCCCAAGGCCGCTACGGTGCAAAGGTGGTACCGGAAGTCACGCCGCTGCCCCGCAACCGCGTTTCCATCCACATCACCATCAAGGAAGGTGACGTGGCCACCATTTCCGGCGTTGATGTCGTGGGCAATACCGTCTTCACCGACGAAGAACTGGTGGAAGATTTCGAGTTGAAGAAAACCCACCTGCTTTCCTTCTTCAAGGGCGACGACAAGTATTCCCGGGAAAAACTGTCTGGCGATCTGGAAAAGCTGGTCTCCTACTACCAGGACCGTGGCTACGTAAATTTCCGCGTTGAATCCACCCAGGTGTCGGTCACCCCGGACAAGGCCGAGGTATACATCTCGGTCAACGTCAGTGAAGGTGAGCGTCACACCGTCAACGAGGTCAAGCTCAGTGGTGAGCTGAAAGTGCCGGAAGCGGAACTGCGGCGCCTGATCCTGCTCAAGCCCGGGCAAACCTTCTCGCGCCAGCTGGTCACCACCTCCAGCGAACTGATTTCCAAGCGTCTGGGCAACGAGGGCTACACCTTCGCCAACGTCAACGGCGTGCCCTCGGCGAAGGACGACAACACCGTCGACGTTACCTTCTATGTTGATCCCGGCACCCGCGTTTATGTACGCCGCATCAATTTCTTCGGTCACGAAAAAACCCGCGACGAAGTGCTGCGGCGGGAAATGCGCCAGATGGAAGGCGCCTGGGCTTCGGGCCAGATGATTGAAAACTCCAAGGTGCGGCTGGAACGGCTGGGTTATTTCAAGGGTGTCACCGTGGAAACGCCCCGCGTGCCCGGTGAGGACGACCAGATCGACGTGAATTACACGGTGGAAGAGCAACCCTCCGGCTCCATCGGTGCCAGTGTGGGCTATCAGCAGGGTACCGGCTTCGTGTTTGGCGCCAACCTGTCCCAGTCCAACTTCCTGGGCACGGGCAACAAGGTGTCCATCGCCGCCAACCGCAGCGACATCCGCAATAGCGTGAATTTCTCCTTCATGGACCCGTACTACACCATCGACGGCGTAAGTCGCGGCTACTCGGTGTATTACCAGGAGACCAACATTGAAGATGACGATACGATCTCCAACTGGGCGGCGGACAAGCTCGGCGCCAACCTGAATTTCGGCTACCCGATCAGCGAGATCGAGCGTATCAATTTCGGCGTGGGCGCAGAAAAGGTGAAAGTGTATGCCAGCCCCTATTCACCGCTGGAAGTATGGGAGCTGGTGGGCTTCGACCAGTGGCGCTTCCTGACGGAAGGTGCTTCCACCCAGGATGAAAATTTCCTGAATTTCCCGTTCAACCTGAGCTGGACTTACAGCACCCTCAACCGTGGCGTGTTTGCTACCCGGGGTTCATCGCACACGGTTTCATCTGAAGTCACTGTGCCTTCCAGTGATCTGGAATATTACAAGCTGACTTACCGCGGGCAGCGCTACTTCCCGCTGAGCGAGGAGTGGGTACTGCGCGCCCGCTCGGACATCGGTTATGCCGATGGCTATGGCGAGGAAGAGAAGGTGCCATTCTATGAGCATTTCTATTCCGGCGGATTTGGTTCCATCCGGGGCTGGGAAGACCGCTCGCTGGGTCCCCGCGAAACCCAGTCGCCTTACGATTATGGCGATCTGCGGGCCATCGGTGGCAACATGCTGGTAGAAGGCAGTCTGGAATTCATTTTCCCGATGCCGTTCGTCAAGGATAACCGCCAGTTCCGTACGCTCTATTTCATCGATGCCGGTAACGTTTTCGACACCCATCGCACCGATGAAATCAACAATGATCTTACCGTTGATGAAATTCGTCTTTCCACGGGGGTGGCGATGTCCTGGATTACCGGCATTGGTCCGTTGTCGTTCAGTCTGGCGAAGACGCTCAACGAAAAAGACGACGATGACACCCGGTCGTTCCAGTTCAGTCTGGGTCAACCGTTCTGATTTAACAGGCAACAAGCATGCAAGGGGTTTTTTAATGAAAGGGTTCAAATTGCTGGTATTGGCGGGTCTGCTTTTGTCTTCCGCGCCGGTGTGGGCGGAAATCCGGATCGCGGTTGTCGATCTCAACGCGGCAGTCATGAAATCGGATGAGGCGCGTCTGCGTGCCGAGAAGCTGAAGTCCACTCTGGGACAGGAGGAGGCCGATGCCATCGCCCTGCGCAACCAGATCCAGAAGCTGGATGAAAAGCGCCAGAAGGATTCCGCCGTGATGGGGCAGGACGAATTGCGCCGTCTGGAAAAGGAAATTGCCGACAAGAAAATCGAGCTGAATTTCAAAGGCCAGAAACTGCAGCAGAAGGGTAAGGATGCCAGTCAGGAGCTGCAGTCCGTGATGGGGCCGAAGGTGGAAAAAGCCATGAAAGCCATCGTCGATGAAAAGAAATACGATCTGATCCTGCAGCGGCAGGCTGCCCTGTGGGTGGACCCCAAATTTGATATCACCCCGGAACTGACACAGCGCATCAACGCCCAGAAGTAAAGCGGCATTGAACGATCGCTGCCAGGAATGAATGCCATGAGTGCTGATCAGGGTAAAGGGAATGGCCTGACGCTGGGCGAGCTGGCGCAGCAACTGGGTGCGGAATTGCGGGGCGATCCAGCCATTCGCATTCGGGGTCTGGCCACACTGGGCGATGCGCAGGCAGGTCAGCTCAGTTTCCTGGCCAACCCGCTGTATCGTGCCCAGCTGGCATCCACATCGGCCTCTGCGGTGATAGTGGCTGGGGACATGGCGGCGGAATGTCCCGTGGCCTGTCTGGTGGTGGCAAATCCCTATCTGACTTACGCGCGTGCCTCCCACCTGTTCAATCATCGCCCCCGTCAGCCTGACGGTGTCCATCCCACTGCGGTGATTGCGCCGGATGCCGTACTCGGTGCGGGTTGCCGGATCGGCCCCCATGTGGTGATCGAGGCGGGCTGCCTGCTGGGTGAACGGGTGGAAGTCGGTCCGGGTACGTGCATCGGCGCCAACAGCCGCATCGGAAATGACTGCGTACTGCATGGCAATGTGACGATCTATCACGGCGTGGTGATTGGCGAGCGCTGCACACTGCATGGTGGCGTGGTGATTGGTGCCGATGGTTTCGGTTTTGCCAATGAGAAGGGCGCCTGGCGCAAGATTGCGCAGCTGGGTGGAGTTCGGATTGGTAATGACGTTGAAGTCGGCGCCAGTACCACCATCGACCGGGGCGCCCTGCGCGACACG
>JBMOPR010000430.1:0-4521 GCA_049323075.1 Pseudomonadota bacterium | reverse complement strand
CAACGTGATTCTCGATAACCAGATCCAGATCGCCCACAACGTGGAGATCGGCGAGGGCACCGCCATCGCAGGCTGTACCGGCATTGCTGGCAGCACGAAAATCGGCCGCTACTGCACCATAGCCGGAGCAGTGGGTATCGCCGGGCACCTCGAAATCGCCGACCGTGTTCACCTCACCATGCGTAGCGCCATTACCAACAGCATTGATGAACCTGGTTCCTATTCGTCGGGCACCGCCATGTCGACGACGGCGGAATGGCGCAAGAACGCAGTGCGTTTTCGCCAGCTGGACAGCATGGCGCGGCGGATCAGGCAGCTGGAAGCGCGGCTCAAGGCACTGGATGCTGCGGGCCCGGCGGCGTCAGCTCCGGACAGCAGCGCTGACTGATACGGTGAAATGCCGGAAGTGGCTGTGTGGTCATGCGGGAATGGGGAAATATCGGGTTGCATTTGTCGGGGTGCAATCCATGCCGAAGGGCCTTATCCTGACAAGAATTCACCCTCTGCGAAACTGTTTGAACTATGATGAACATTAACGAGATCAAGGCAATCCTTCCGCACCGCTATCCTTTCCTGCAGGTGGACAAGGTCATCGAACTGGTGGAAGGGGAATATATTGTAGCCGTGCGCAGCGTGACCAACGGCGAACCGGTATTCGAGGGGCATTTTCCCAACAATCCGATCCTGCCGGGAGTACTGATCATCGAGGCCATGGCGCAGGCCGCCGGTCTACTGGCGTTCAAGACCATGGGCCAGACTGCCAATGCCAACAAGGCCTACGTCGTGGCCGCCGTGGATGAGGCAAAGTTTCGCAGACCAGTGATTCCCGGTGAACAACTGGTGATTCGGGCGTACATAAAGTCGCGCAAGCGCGTAATCTGGAAATTCGGCGCAGATGCCTATGTGGACCGCGTTGGCGGTGATGTCGTAGGGTCTGCTGTTATTACCTGTGCAGAAAGGGATCTGGTGGCGTGATACATCCGCAGGCAATTGTTGATCCGAAGGCGCAGCTGGCAGCCGACGTCAGTGTCGGGCCCTGGACCTATATCGGGCCCGATGTGCAGATTGATTCCGGAACCCGGATCGAATCCCACGTCGTGATCAAGGGACCGACGCGGATAGGCAAGAATAACCGGATTTTCCAGTTTTCCAGCGTGGGCGAAGACACGCCCGATCTGAAATACAAGGGTGAGCCCACCCGGCTTGTCATCGGCGACAACAATACCATTCGCGAATGCGTGACCATTCACCGCGGCACCGTGCAGGACCGTTCCGAAACCACCATCGGCAACAACAATCTGCTGATGGCTTATGTGCATGTGGGTCACGATAGCGTGATCGGCAACCACTGCATTCTGGTGAACAACACGGCCCTGGCGGGACATGTGATAGTTGGGGACTGGGCCAACCTGTCCGGCTTCACCCTGGTGCATCAGTTCTGTCACATCGGTGCCTACAGCTTTTCAGCCATGGGCAGTGCCATCGGCAAGGATGTGCCCGCGTTCGTTACGGTTCAGGGCAATCCTGCAGAGGCCCGCAGCATGAATTTCGAAGGCATGAAACGGCGCGGTTTTGACGAGGACACCATCAAGGCTCTGCGCAATGCGTACAAGATCGTGTACCGCCAGAATCTCACGCTGGAACAGGCGCTGGTGGAGCTGGACGCCATGCCGCCGCTGCCACAACTGCAATTGTTCATCGATTCCCTGAAATCCTCCACGCGTGGCATCACCCGCTGAGGGCAGCCCCGTGACCTCTCCATTCCCCCCTCTTACCATTGGCATCGTGGCAGGCGAACTGTCGGGCGACCAGCTCGGGGCCGGCCTGATCAGCGCTATCAAATCCCGTCACCCCGACGCAAAGTTCGTGGGCATCGGCGGCCCGGCCATGATGGCAGCCGGCTGCGAATCCTTTTTTCCCATGGACCGATTGAGCGTGATGGGCGTGGTGGAAGTGCTTGGTCGCCTGCGGGAGTTGCTGCATATCCGCAAAACCCTGCGCGAACATTTTCTGGCAAATCCGCCGGATGTTTTCATCGGCATCGACTCGCCGGATTTTACCTTGCCGCTGGAGCACAGTCTCAAGCAGGCGGGCATTCGCACCGTGCATTACGTCAGTCCGTCGGTGTGGGCCTGGCGGCAGAAACGGGTATTCAAAATCAAGGAAGGCGTCGACCTCATGCTGACGCTGTTGCCGTTCGAGGCGGCGTTCTACGAAAAGTACAAGGTGCCGGTGAAATTCGTCGGCCATCCATTTGCCACTGCCATCGATCCCAGCATCGATTTTGCGCGCGCCAAGCGTTACTGGGGGTTCCAGTCCACGGACAAGGTGGTGGCGGTGTTGCCCGGCAGTCGCGGCGGCGAGCTGAAATTCATGGGACCGATTTTTCTGGAAACCATGCGTCAGCTGTACATCATGGAACCTTCCTGCAAGTTCATCGTGGCGTGCGCCAATGCCCAGCGCCGCGCACAACTGGAACAACAGCTGGCGCAGTTCGACACGCGCCTGCCGATCCAGATTGTGGATGGCCACGCCCGCGAGGTGATGGCAGGCAGCGATATCGTGCTGGCCACGTCCGGTACCGTCACCTTGGAAGCCATGCTGCTGAAACGGCCCATGGTGGTGGCATTTCGCTGGGGTGCCATTACCCACGCAATTATTTCCCGTTTGGTGAAAACCCGGTTCATTGCGCTGCCGAATCTGCTGGCGGGTAAAGCACTGGTGCCGGAATTCCTGCAGGACGAGGCCCGGCCGGAAAAACTGGCCAAGGCCCTGTTCGACCTGCTGCGCAATCCCGACAATCGCGAGCGTTTGCAGCGGGAATTTGCCGAGCTGCACACGATCCTCAATCGCAATGCCAGCGAGGAAGCGGCGAAAGCCATTCTGACGCTGGTGGGACGGCCACCTGCGTCCACCTCAAAACAGGCGATCTGAACCATGGCAAAAAATTCCACCCAATCCAGTTTCAGTTTTTACACCGGTCACCTGGTCGCAGGTGTTGATGAAGTGGGACGCGGACCACTGGCTGGTGCAGTAGTAGCGGCCGCGGTGATTCTCGATCCGGAAAAACCCATTGCGGGGCTGGCCGATTCCAAAAAACTCTCGGAAAAGAAACGCGATTACCTGTTCGACATCATCCAGCGTGATGCCCTGGCCTGGGCCATCGGCCGCGCCGAGGTGGAAGAAATCGACACCCTGAATATCCTGCACGCCAGCCTGCTGGCCATGACGCGGGCGGTGGAACAGTTGCAGCCGCAAGCGGAATTCGCGCTGATCGACGGCAACCGTTGTCCGCGTCTGCAGATTCCGTCCGAGGCGATCGTAAAAGGGGATTTGACCGTGCCCTGCATCAGCGCCGCGTCGATCATCGCCAAGGTGACACGGGACAGGGAAATGGATCGGCTGGACCGGGAATTTCCCGGCTATGGTCTGGCGCAGCACAAAGGTTATCCCACCCAGTCCCACGTGGACGCATTGCAGAAACTGGGGCCATCCGTGATTCACCGGCGCACGTTCGGTCCGGTGGCGGCGCTGCTGGAGAAACGTTGATGACACCGCAATTCGTCCATCTGCGCATGCACACCGAATATTCCCTTGTGGACGGCCTGGTGCGCGTCAAGCCATTGGCGAAAACCGCTGCGGCCCTCGGTATGCCGGCCATCGCCATCACGGACTACAGCAACATGTTCGCGCTGGTGAAATTCCAGAAGGCGGCAACGGAAGCGGGTATCAAGCCCATTTACGGCGCCGATGTCTGGCTGGAAGCCGCGCAGACGGATGAGCCCCCCTCCCAGATTGTGCTGCTGGCGAAAAACCTGCAGGGTTATCGCAATCTCACCGTGCTGGTATCCAAGGGTTATCTGTTTGGTCAGCAACGCAATCGGGTGATCATTTCCCGTGACTGGCTGAAGCAGAAATCAGATGGCTTGATTTGTCTGTCGGGTGGCAAGTCGGGTGAGATCGGCCGGGCGCTGCTGGGTGGCAAACTGGATCGTGCCGAGCTGCTCACACGGGAAATGATGGATCTGTTCCCGGACAGTTTCTATCTGGAGCTGCAGCGCACCCAGCGCAAGGATGACGAAACCTATCTGCATCTCGCGGTGGACCTCGCTGCGAAAACCGATTGCCCCGTAGTGGCCACCAATGACGTGCGTTTTCTGAAACGCAGCGATTTCGAAGCCCACGAAGTGCGGGTCTGTATTTCCGAAGGCTGGACGCTTGAAGATCCCAGTCGCGAGCAGCGCTATTCCGAAGAGCAATATCTGAAGCCTGCTGCGGAAATGGTGGAATTGTTTGCTGACATTCCAGAAGCCATCGAAAACACCGTGGAGATAGCCAAGCGCTGCAGCGTGAACATTCCGCTGGGAACCTATTACCTGCCTGAATATCCTGTGCCCGACGGCATGACCATCGCCGACTTCATGGTGGTGGAATCACGCAAGGGGCTGGAGGAGCGGCTGGCGTTCCTGTTCGATGTCAACGATCCGACTTTCAGTGACATTCGTAAACCCTACGACGAGC
>JBMOPR010000429.1:0-1986 GCA_049323075.1 Pseudomonadota bacterium | reverse complement strand
ACTGATAGTCGGATACATACTGGCTGTCCAGGGCCTTGCCGCGCTGCCAGGTGTGCCAGTTTTCCAGCCGGAACAGAGGTTGCACCACGCTGGCGGTGTAGCCATCGGCGATGTAACTGTCGGAGCCGTAGTCATCCACGTTCAGGTCGTCGTGGGCGTAGGAACCGTTCAGCTTCGCCTGTGGCAGCAGACCGGCGCGGCTCTGGTCGAGCTGCTGGCGGTTGGCCTGGTACTGATTGCGAATGGCAGACCACTGGGGATCGTTCTTCTGTGCCAGTTCATAGGTGCGTTTCAGGGTGACAACTTCGGCCTGGACGGCAGGTGCTGACAGCATCGCCAGCGCGAGGACCAGGGCGTTTCTGACGGGGAATTTCTTCATGCATGCCCTCATGTGCTTAACATAGTGGGGTGACGAGTGAGGGGCAGTGTATCATTTACCGGGTTGTTCGCCACTAGAGGTTCAGTGTCATGGCAAACCGCAGCGCCATGCTCGAATTGTTACAGGAAATTGAAACCGAAATGCGCGGGTTGTCCCTGTGGGAAACGGTTGCGCCGCCTGCAGATGCTTTTGACAGCCAGTTGCCGTTCTGTTTTGACACCATGCGTTTCAGCCAGTGGCTGCAGTGGGTGTTCGTGGCACGGTTCCGCGCCATCATCGCCGGTGGTCACAGGCTGCCGGAATCCTGCGGGGTAGCAAACATGGCGGAGGAAGCGCTGCGGGAGCTGGATGTGCAGACAGACGCGCTGGTGGTTCTGCTCAAGGCCTTTGATGCCCAGTTTCCGTCCGCAGGACAGTGACGTTCAGGCCACCTGATGTTTCGGCACGCTGTACTGTTGCAGCCTTTGCCGCAGGGCCTCCAGCCGGATCGGTTTGGTGATGTATTCATCCATGCCGGCCAGCAGGCAGAGATCGCGGGATTCTCCCACCGCATGGGCGGTCACCGCCAGGATCGGCATGTGCGGTAATCCCTGTTCGAATTCGATGGCGCGAATCTGGCGGGTGGCTTCATAGCCGTCCATCTCCGGCATCTCGCAATCCATCAGGACCACGTGATACTGGGTGTGATTCTGCCGGTACAGCGTCACCGCCTCAAAACCGTTCACGGCGAAGTCGATTTGCGCGCCCAGTTTGGTGAGCAGACCCTTGATCACCACGCGATTGACGTCGTTGTCTTCAGCCACCAGCACATACAGGTTCAGTGGCTCGCTGTGGGTGTCTGCAGGAGCCGGCCGCGGTTTCTCTTGCGGCACTTCGGTCTGCTTGCCCACTTCGAATCGGCAGGTGAACCAGAAGTTCGAGCCCTTGTTCGGTTCGCTGTCGACACCGATTTCGCCGTTCATCATATGCACCAGCTCCCGGCAGATGGACAGTCCCAGGCCGGTGCCGCCGTAGCGTCGGGTGGTGGAGCTGTCGGCCTGGGTGAAGGGTTTGAACAGCGTGTCCGAGATCTCGCGCGAAATGCCGATACCGGTGTCTTTCACCTGGAAGCCGATATAGGCGCGATTGTCTTCGACTTTCTCCATGCTGGCGATGATGCCGATGCTGCCATGGTTGGTGAATTTGACTGCATTGCTCATCAGGTTGAGCAGAATCTGCCGCAACCGGGTGGGGTCGCCAATCAGCACCGAGGGGATATCCCGGGCAATGCGCGTGTAGAAGCTCAGATTGCTCGACAGCTCCTTGCCCTGAAATACCGCCATGCATTCCTGGATCAGATCGTGGGGATTGAAAGGAATGCGTTCCAGTTCCATGCGCTTGGCTTCGATTTTCGACAGATCGAGAATATCGTTGATCAGGTGCAGCAGGGCGTTGCCCGAGTTGGAAATGGTGTCCACATAACGGCGCTGCTCCTTGTTTAGCGGCGTGTCTTTCAGCAGCTCGGCAATACCGATCACCCCGTTCATTGGGGTGCGGATTTCGTGGCTCATCTTCGCCAGAAATTCGCTCTTGGCCGTGCTGGCAGCTTGCGCCTTGTAGGCTTCACG
>JBMOPR010000428.1:0-1988 GCA_049323075.1 Pseudomonadota bacterium | reverse complement strand
TGAAAAATAACGTATGTTTTTCAACAGGATATTTATTTATGGCGGCGTGATTTTACTGGCACGCTCGGTGCTATTCCCCTACTAACAATTTGTTGGCAAGGTGAATTCGATGACCAGGCCCGCCCTGTCCCTGCGCAAGCACCTGTTCTGGCTGCTGCTGATCAAGCTGGCGGCGATCGTTGCGATCAAGCTGACCTTTTTCCCGTCCCTGAAGGCGGAGCATCCGCCCGCCGACCTGTTCGAGCCCGCTTCATTCATTGCCGTTCCCAAGGAGTCCTCATGATCGACGCTGATCTGGTGGAAGTGTCGCGCCTGCAATTTGCGCTCACGGCCCTGTTTCATTTCATCTTTGTGCCGCTCACGCTGGGCATGTCGTTTTTGCTCGCGATCATGGAGTCGGCGTATGTGCTCACGCAGAAAACCATCTACAATGACATGACGCGGTTCTGGGGCAAGCTGTTCGGCATCAATTTCGCGCTGGGCATCACCACCGGCATCACACTGGAATTCCAGTTTGGCACCAACTGGGCCTACTACTCGCACTACGTGGGCGACATTTTTGGCGTACCACTGGCGATTGAAGGACTGATGGCATTTTTTCTGGAAAGCACGCTGATCGGATTGTTCTTTTTCGGCTGGGAACGCCTGAGCCAGCGCCAGCACCTGGCGGTGACCTGGCTGGTGGCGCTGGGTTCGAATCTGTCGGCGCTGTGGATTCTGATTGCCAATGGCTGGATGCAGAATCCGGTGGGCGCGGAATTCAATTATCAAACCATGCGCATGGAAATGACCTCGTTTGCAGCGCTGCTGTTCAACCCGGTGGCGCAGGTGAAATTCGTGCACACGGTAGCGGCCGGTTATGTCACCGGTGCGATGTTTGTGCTGGGCGTGTCCAGTTACTACCTGCTGCGCCAGCGTGACGTGCCGTTTGCGCGCCGCTCGTTTGCGATTGCGGCGAGTTTTGGTACGGCGTCGATTCTGTCGGTGATCGTGCTGGGTGATGAATCCGGTTATGAGATGGGTGATGTGCAGAAGGTTAAGCTCGCGGCGATAGAAGCGGAGTGGCACACCCACGAACCGCCCGCTGCATTTACCCTGGTGGGCTGGCCTGATGACGAGCAGGAGAAAACCCACTTCGCGGTGAGGATTCCGTATGTGCTGGGCATCATCGCCACGCGCTCGTTCGACACGCCGGTGCTGGGCATTTCCGATCTGAAGAAAATCAACGAAGGCCGGATTCGCGAAGGCATGGTGGCGTATGGGTTGCTGCAGAAATTGCGCAATGGTGATGCCAGCGACGAAACCCGCGCGGCTTTCGATCAGGTGAAAGACCATCTCGGTTACGGTTTGCTGCTGAAGAAAACCAGCCCAACTGTTGTAGATGCGACGGAGGCCGATATTCAGGCGGCGGTGGATCGCAGCATTCCCAAAGTCTGGCCTCTTTTCTGGAGTTTTCGCGTGATGGTGGGTGCGGGCATCTTCATGCTGGTGGTGTTTGTGCTGGCGTTCTGGCAGTCCACCCGCCACCGCGCGGCGGAGAAAAAATGGCTGCTGAAGCTGGCAATGTGGTCCATTCCGCTACCCTGGATCGCGGCGGAGTGCGGCTGGATCGTGGCGGAGTACGGTCGCCAGCCCTGGACCATCGGCGGCATTCTGCCGACGGATCTGTCAGTGTCGAATCTGGCGGTGGAAGACGTGTGGAGCAGTCTGATCGCGATCGTGCTGTTTTACACCGCGCTGTTTGTGGTGGAGATGTACCTGATGCTGCATTTCATCCGCAAGGGGCCGGGCAGTCTGGGTACAGGAAAATATCACGGGGAGCAGACAGCGCCGCTTGATCCGAATTCTTCCGCCACAGGAGCACACGCATGATTACCGATTACGAAACATTGAAACTGGTCTGGTGGGTACTGGTGGGCGTGCTGCTGATCGGCTTCGCCGTCACTGACGGCTTCGACATGGGAGTGGGTACCCTGTTGCCCTGGCTG
>JBMOPR010000427.1:0-1991 GCA_049323075.1 Pseudomonadota bacterium | reverse complement strand
CTGGAAGGCTTCTTCGATGCGTGCCAGCTGTTCGGCGGTCGGTTCGATGTGGTATGTGTCGTTCGCCATAGGGATTCTCCTTGCAGGGGTCTTTATTAATAGACAGGTGCGAGGCAAACATTCCTTGGTTGGCGCAACCTATTTCCAGCAGGTCGAAGCGGCCTTTGTCGAGCAGGGTTTCTTCGCGGTGGGATTGTGCATGGGCAGGGGTTTGTCGAGCAGCGCGGAGGAAAAGCGCAGCTGGTTCGACGGCATGCCAAAGCGCACGCGCCCCAGTTGAGCAAGCAGGGCAGCAGGATAGTCGGGCCGGGGGCAGGCAAACCAGACTTCGAGTTCGTCCGGGCGGGCATGGGCGATCCGGGCATTTTCGGTTTCAACCTCGGCGTAAAGCGCTTCAGCCTGCTGCACAGCGCGACTGCGCAGATTTTCCAGCAGGCGCACTGCCGTGCCTTTTGCCAGATTCAATGACGCACCAGCCTCAAGCAGCAATGCACGGTTGATGTCCGCGAAGTGGCGGACACCCAAAATCGGCCAGGCCAGTTGGGTTTGTGTGGGCCAGCCCTTTTTGGCGAAGGCGCGCGTGTCATAAGATGCCAGCGCGAGCGCAACGCCTATTACGACATTCTGGAACGGACACAAAATCAGTCGATGGATGTGACGGAGTGGCTGGCGTGGTTTCTGTCTGTTTTGCATCGCGCCATCGATCAGGACCAGATTACGCTCGACGCTGCTTTCTCCACCTTCACCCCCACCGACTTGAACGCCGGCGTCTTGCTGCGGGTATCATGCTCGGCGCCAATCAGCACATTCGCCTCGGGGTAGTACGCCATCAGGTTCCCCCGGGGCAGATCGAAGGTGAACGCCTGCATGCCGTCCAGCCGCCCGATCGCCGACACGATATTCACCTTATCGCCCTGCGCCACTCCCAGCGCAGCCATGTCATCCAGATTCATCAGCACCGACCAGCGCGTATCCGTGCCGCGATAGCTGTCCTGCTCTTCGTAAATGATGGAATTGAACTGCCCTTCGCTGCGAATGCTGGCCAGCAGAAAGGGCCACTCCTCCGACGTCTTCGCAACGGGCAAGGGAGTAATGCAGAAGCGCGCCCGGCCGCTGTCAGTGGGAAATGTTTTGTCATGCAGGATGCGGCCGGGAATGGTGAACTCCGCGTGGGTTCTGCCGATGGTGGCGAGCGCGTCCATGCCGGGCACGCTGGCGGCAATGGCTTCGCGCACATTTTCGTGGGATTGAAACGCCAGGAAATCCACCGGGCAGTCCGGCAACAGGCGCGCGCCCAGTTCGCTGAGGATGTGACTTTCCGGCCGGGCCTGCTCCAGTCGGCGAATGCCGCCGTCACTCAGTCGCACATAATTGAACATGGATTCCTGCGTGGTGGGTTGCCATTCTTCATCGCGCGCGGTGACGGGCAACAGCAGGGCCGCACTGGTTTCCATGCCGGTGACATGGCCGCGATTGAGCGTCGTGGTGAGGTACACCTTGAAGCCGATGCGATCCAGCGCCGCGCGCGCCCACTGACTGTTCGGCGTGGCGGCGTACAGGTTGCCGCCCAGCAGCAGGCAGGTGTCGATGGTGTCGGCATAAGCCGCATCCAGACAGGCGAGCGTGTCCATGCCTTCCTGCGTGGGCAGTTTGATGTTGAAGTATTTTTCCAGATGCGTGAGCACGTCGTCCGGCAGCAGCGGTTTCACGCCCACGGTGCCGATGCCTTGCACGTTGCTGTGGCCGCGCAGGGGCAGGAGTCCGGCGGCAGATTTGCCGATCATCCCGCGCAGCAATGCAAGGTTGGCGATGGCCTCGACATTTTCCACGCCATTCAGGTGATGGGTGATGCCCATACCCCAGGCGAAAATCGCGCGCTCGGCCTGAGCGTAGCGTTGCGCCAGGGCGCGCATGCGGTCTGCACTGAGGCCGCTGCCGGCTTCCAGCGATTGCCAGGATGTCAGCGCCAGATCCCTCGCAAATGCATCGAA
>JBMOPR010000426.1:14849-17903 GCA_049323075.1 Pseudomonadota bacterium | reverse complement strand
AACCGGCTGGACGAACTGGCCCAGCGCATTGCCCGCCATATGCCGCAGCAGGTGTAGCCCCATGTGTGAATTGATGGGCATGAGCGCCAACGTTCCCACCGATATCTGCTTCAGTTTTGCGGGGCTGATCAAGCGCGGCGGTGAAACCGGCCCCCACAAGGACGGCTGGGGCATTACCTTCTTCGAAGGCAAGGGCGTGCGCGAATTCAAGGACGTGGATGCCAGTGCGACGTCGGAAATCGCGCGTTTTGTGAAGGATTATCCGATCAAGAGCCATGTCGTCATCAGTCATATCCGCAAGGCCAACAGTGGCCGGGTGGCGCTGGAAAACACGCACCCTTTCACCCGGGAAATGTGGGGCCTGCCCTGGGTGTATGCACACAATGGCCAGTTGCGGGGGGTGAAAAAACTGCCGCTCACGCATTACCGCCCGGTGGGCACCACTGACAGCGAATTCGCCTTCTGCTACATTCTCAACCGTTTGCGGGACCGCTTCGGCGATGCTCCTCCCCGCAAGAGCGCACTGTTCCGCGCGATCCATGCCCTGTGCGAGGAATTGCGCCAATATGGCGTGTTCAATATCCTGTTCAGCGATTCGAAGTTCCTGTATTGCTATTGCACCACCAAACTGTGTCGCATTACCCGCCGCAGCCCGTTCGGCGTTGCCCATTTGCGTGACAAGGAGGTCACCGTGGATTTCAGCGACATGGCAGTTGCCAATGATGTGGTGACCGTGATCGCCACCGCGCCACTGACCACCAATGAACCCTGGGAATATATGCAAACCGGTGAGCTGCTGGTGTTTCAGCGTGGCGACGTGGCCTGCCGGTTGTTGCCAAAGCCTGTCCGGAGCCTTTCAAGCCATGGCTGACGACGGCAGCAAGCGCGATGACAGCGCCACACCGCGCATCGGTGCCCGCATTCTGGTGGAACTGTTGCGCCTGCACGCAGAGGAGCCGGCCACCGACAAGATCAAGCTGGTACCGACGCGCAGCAGGAACGCGATGGCGGTGCTGCATGACAAACTCTGGCAGGTGCAGCAAACCCTGCAGGATGCCGGACTGAAACTCAATGCAGCTAACGCACTGGCAGAGCGTTGCAGTGAGCTGCAGATTCCGCTGCCGGTGGCGCAGCCCGACTGGGGCCTGATCCTGCTGCTGGACCAGCTGTTCGATCAATTGCTGGCGGGCGATGGCCTGGATGCACAGGCGGTGGACTGGCTGGCGTCGCTGCGTCTGCCGGTGATCCGTTACGCGCTGCAGGATTATTCCTTTTTCTTCGCACCGCAAAATCTGGTGCGGCGGTTCCTCAACCAGTTGCATCTCAACCTGCTCAGCAGTTCCCACAAAAGTCGTCAGATCCTGCGTGACGCCCTGGCGCAATTCATTCGCCGTATCCAGCAGGATTTCCGGCAGGACGTGAGCCAGTTCAACAGTGTCTGCATCGAAGCCCAGTCCTGGTTTGCCGGCCAGGACGACAAGGTGGGGCAGATCGAGCAACAGCTGCGGTCGCTGGAATCCGTGCGCCGCAAGGAGCGGGTGGCGGAACCCCGCGTGGTGCAGGAACTGAACCGCATCGCGGCCGGGAAGGCACTGCCGCGCCAGCTGGCGGAATTCCTGCACGGCGAGTGGCGCAAGTCGTTGCGGCTGGTGTCGATGCGGGAGGGGGAGGAAGGTACTACCTGGAAACGGCAGGTGCGCATCACCGAATCCCTGGTGGAATTCGCACTCGAGTGCGTGGATGCCAAGGGGCGTGACAAGCACCGCAGCTTCTATCCGGTCATGATGAAGAATATCCGCTCCCTGCTGGTCAGCGTGAGTGACGATCCGGCAGCGCTGGAAGCGGCGCTCGATCCGCTGGAACTGGTGTTGATGGCCCTGCTCAGTGGCGCCAATCTTGAAGCGGTGAAGGTGCCGGCACTGCAGCTGACCAGTGCCCAGGTCACGATGGCGGAAGTCAAGCAGGTGAGTCCCCGGGCATTGGCCGAAATCCAGGCCCTGCAGACCGGGGCCTGGTTGCGGGTCAAGACCACCGATGGCAGCCACGAACTGTGCCGCCTGACAATCAAAAGCAGTGATGATGAGCCCTGGGTGCTGGTCAGCCAGAGCGGCAAGACAATTATCAAGAAAACCGCATTTCAGCTGGCACAGGGGCTGGAAGGAGGAGTGCTCGAACGGATTGGCCAGACCCACTGGTGGGATGAAAAACTCGATACTGTGCTGGCGGACCTGCATGTGCGCTGGCAGCGCTGGCAGGCGGAGCAGCCGGCTGCCCCCGCGCCCCAGCCGGAATCCCGCATCGATATCCTTCTGAATACGCCGTCGACGCCGCCAGCATCAAAGGCGCCTGTGGTTGCAGCGCCCGCGATCAAGGTGCCGGAGGTGACCGCGGAAAGTCCGCCTGCGGTCGCGGAGGTTGCCGCCGCTTCATCGCAGACGCCCGACGCGGCGTCCGTCCCGGTGGCAGAAACCGGCGGCGTCGATGCTGTCGATTTTCTGGCGCCGCGCCCCGTCAGCGAGGCGGAGCGCAATGCTGCCCTGCAGGCCATCGACCAGTTGCAGGTGGGCGGCTGGATTCTGCAGCAAACCTCCAAAGGCGAGGAACGTTGTAAACTGGCAGTGCGCATCCGCGGCCGCGAGAAGCTGGTGTTTGTGAACCGTCTGGGCGTCAAGGTGCTGGAGATTGACCGCGTGCCCCTGGCCGAATTGCTGGCGCGCGGCCTGGTGACCATCATTGATACTGGAGTCAAGTTCAACAATACGCTGGAACGGGTTGTTCGCAGCATACAGGAAGAACGCAAGCCACCGTCTTGATACTGCCGAGGAAAAGTACATGACCGAACATCGCAATCACAAGCGGCAACACCGCAAGGAAGATGCCTATCTGGAACTCACCGTGAATGACGACAGCGGTGAATACATCCAGAAAGTCATTGCCTGCGAAACGGTGGATGTGTCCGAGCGCGGGTTGAAAATCTACATGAGCGAGGAAGTGGCTCACGGCACCATCACGGATCTGTGCGTGGTGCTGGCGGGGCAGGAGGGCCGTTTTTTT